>NZ_JBJXIB010000028.1:0-48550 GCF_046115965.1 Janthinobacterium sp. CG_23.3
AAATATCGAGAGTAAACGCCTTTTTCAAAGAGTTTACAAGCGATACCTACAAGCTGTGCTCATCGCCTCGGCTCCGCCTTCATGCAATCGCCCTGCGATAAGTCTGACTAATACTGCAGGTGACGCCAGTAGTGCCGCTAATACGCTTGCGCAATGATGTCGCGATTCCAGGGCTAAACATCGGGGTAACTTAATTTACGCGGCGGCTAGGCGCCACAGCGAGGTCACTTCGGCGGCGCGCGCGGCGTGCAGGGCGTCGCTGGCGTCGGCGGCGCGCGGGTGGGTCGGCTTGACGTCGAGGCGCGCCAGCACCTTCAGGCCGGCCGCCTCGATCCAGCCGAGCAGCTCGGCGCGCGGGCGCAGGCCCAGGTGCTCGGCCAGGTCGGAGAGGATCAGCCAGCCTTCGCCGCCCGGCTCCAAGTGTTCGGCCAGGCCGCCCAGGAAGCCGCGCAGCATGCGGCTTTCCGGGTCGTAGACGGCAAATTCAATCGGCGAGCTGGGTCGCGCCGGCAGCCACGGCGGATTACACACGATCAGCGGCGCGCGCCCGGCCGGGAACAGGTCGGCCTGCACCACCTCGACCTTGTCGGCCAGACCGAGCCGGGCCAGGTTTTCGCGCGCGCAGCTGAGCGCGCGCGGGTCCATGTCGGTGGCGACGACGCGCTGGATGCCGCGCTGCGCCAGCACCGCCGCCAGCACCCCGGTGCCGGTGCCGATGTCGAAGGCCAGGGCGGCGCGCGGCGGAATCGGCGCGTCCGCCACCAGGCCGACGTATTCGCTGCGGATCGGCGCGAACACGCCGTAGTGCGGGTGGATGCGCTGGCCCAGCGTGGCCAGTTCGACGCCGGTGCGGCGCCATTCATGCGCGCCGATCAGGCCGAGCAGTTCGCGCAGCGACGCGACGAAAGGCTCCTCGCCGCGGCCGTAGGCCTCGTTGCAGGCCAGCTGGACGTCGGGCGCGCGGCGCAGCGGAATGCTGTAGTCGGCCTCGAACGGCAGCAGCAGCATGGCCAGCGTGCGCGCGCGTTGCGACTGGGCCTGGCGGTGCAGGTTGAAAGCCTCGGTCGGCGAGGCCGGCGGCTTGGCGGCGCGCGCCTCCTTGGCGGCCTTGGCGCGCTTGCCGGACTTGTCGTGCTTTTGGTCGGCGCGCCGCGCCAGCGCCTGCAGCAGTTGGCGCGCGTTCTGGAAGTCGCCGCGCCACAGCAGGGCGGTGCCTTCGCAGGCCAGGCGGTAGGCGACGTCGGCGTTGGTGCGGTCGTCGGCCAGCACCACCTTTTTCGGCGCCGGCATGCCGCTCTCAGAGCGCCAGCGCGCCGAACGCTCCTGGCCCTCCTCGATCCAGTGGATCAGCGGGTACGGCGCGGCGGCGCTCATGCCGCCACCTGCGGGCAAGGGTCGGCGAAATGGCGCGCGGCGGAGCGCGGCGCGGCGGTGCGGAAGGTCAAGGACATGGCGGTCATTCGAAAAGGAGGAGGGGCGCGCGGCGGTGTCGCGTGCGGCAGCCCGTGGTTTGTCCCGCCATTATACGTGGCGCGCGGGCTCCATGATTACGGGCATGGTTTTTCGAAAGACGACCTAGGCGGCGTCTTTTTAAACGGCCGGCTTGTCCGTCGTGACGGCGTCGGCCGCGACCGGCACGCCGTAGGCGTCGGCCAGCATTTTGGCGCGCGCCCTGGCCTCGTCCCGCGCCTGGGTGGCGCCGGCGTCGAGCTGGGTCGCCTGCTTGACCAGATTGAGCATGCGCAGCGACAGCGAGCCGCCTTGGGCGGCGCCGCCTTCGGCCGGCGGCGCTTGCAGGTCGCCGCGCAGTTGCTGGCCGAGCAGTTTGAACAGGTCGCTCAGGCTGCCCGGGAAGTTGACGTCCGGCAGCTCCCGCGTCGGCAGGGCGTCGTCGGCGCCGGCCATGTCGGCGCCCGGCGCGGCGCCGGTGCCGGCGCCGGCGCTGCCGGCGTCGTCGCGGCTGCGGCTCGCCGTCGACGCCTCGATGCGGGCCGCGTATTCGACCTCGATTTCAAACTCGTAGCTTTGGCCGTCGGCGGTGGTAATGGTGCCCTTGCCGATGAAGTGCGCGCTTTCGCTGAGCCGGAAGGCGGCCGCGTCGAAGCTGCCGTTCGGCCCTTCGCGGTGGCGCACGGCGGCGGCGAAACTGGACTCGACCGACAAGCTGGCCGAATCGAACTGGATGGTGGCGCCGTCGGCGGCGTCGCCCAGCAGGCTGCGCGTGAAGCTGTTGAGGAAGCCTTGCGCGACGTCGAGGGTGGCGTTGCCGAGCGCGTCGGTGCGCTCGAGCAGCGCTTGCGCAGACAAGTCCAGCCCGCCCTGCGACAGCGAGACGCCGTTCAGCGGCGAGTTCGGATGTCCCTCGTGCGCGGCGGCGACCCGGCCGCCGCTTCTGGCATCGCCTTGCGCGGCGGGCGTGGGGTGCGGCAACTGGCGCGCGTTCAGGGCGGGGAGGAGGGACATGGTGGGCTGCCTTGGGAAAGGTGATTACATATTGTTATCGGCAGCGCCTGCGATTCCTTGAGGCTGGCGCTGAAATCTTGGCGCAAACATTCAAACCAAGGACCTAACCCCGGAACTTTTGGGTTGATTTTTAGCGTTGCCGGCCCGCTAGCGTCAGTGGTGGTGCGCCCAGCTGCCGTCGGCCGATTCCAGATACGATTTGACGGCGTCGGCCGAGCCGGTGGCGTGGCGCTTCAGCTCGCCACACTGGCACAGGCCCTGGTAGGGCTGGATGTGCGAGCAGGCCGATACCTTCTGCAGGTAGACCTGGACCGATTTCGCGCATTTGGCGCATTTGAAGGTGAGAGTGCGGGCTGCTTTCATGATTTCCTTGGTGGGTTGACGGTGCGGCGCTGTCGCGCGAGGCGGAATTCTATCACTGCGCTAATTTATTATCTGTATGACAGCAAATTTTGCGTTGGCATGAGCTTGATCAGCAGTATGTCGTCAGAAAATGTAACAACGGTCAACGGCGGGCTTATGCTAACGTTATTGGCACAAATGCCAGTGATGTTTCTAAGAGGCCACAAAATGGAACAGCCTAAACCCCCTAGCAAGGAAGTTGTGCGGCGCTGGTTGCGCGCCGAACTGGAGCAGCGCCGCCCGCCGCCCGACCCGAAACAGATCCGCCGCGAACTGGGCTGGGATTTGGTGAAGATGGAACGCGACCCGTATAAGCGGTAGCGACAGGCCGGCGCGCCACGGCGGACCATGCCGGATTACGCTATCGCTCCTCCGACCGACGCCACGCTGCACGGCCTTTATTGCACCGAGACGGCGCTTTTGCCGCCGGCCATCGGTTGCACCATGATTTTGGTCGCGATGCGTTCCGTCATCTCCTGCACGTGGGAGATCACGCCGACTTTGCGCCCCATCGATTGCAGGCCGTCGAGGGCGTCCATGGCCACCCGTAGCGTTTCCGAGTCGAGGCTGCCGAAGCCCTCGTCGATGAACAGCGATTCGACCCGCACCCGGTTCGACGACAGCGAGGCCAGGCCCAGCGCCAGCGCCAGCGACACCAGGAACGACTCGCCGCCCGACAGCGAGTGCACCGAGCGCAGTTCGCCACCCATGTCCTGGTCGCGCACCATCAGCCCCAGCGAGGGGTTGGCCGGGTTGTCGATGCGCTCCAGCTGGTAGCGCCGCGCCAGCTGGTTCAGGTGCGCATTGGCGTAGCCGAGCAGCACGTCGAGCGTGAACTGCTGCGCGTAGTTGCGGAACTTTTTGCCGTCGGCCGAGCCGATCAATTCGTTCATGCGCGCCCAGCGCCGCTCGATGTCTTCCTGCTGGCCGATTTCGGCCAGCATGCCCTGCGCGCTGTGGCGGCGCGCGTCGTCCTGGGCGATGCCCAGGCGCAACGCGGTGGCCGCGTCGTGCGCGGTTTTGCGCTCCAGCGTCAGCGCGGCCAGGTCGTCGGCCAGGCCGGCGGCGTCGCGCTGGCCGGGTCCGTCGGCCTGGCCGCCCTGCTGGTGCTGCTGGTGCTGCTGGTGCTGCTGGCGTTGCGCACGGCGCTCGGCCAGCACGGTGGCGGCGCTGGCCGCGCCGGCGTCGAGCGCCTGCAAGGCGCGCCGTTCCGCCGCGATGGCCTCGGCCGGCACCGCCAGCAGTGCGCGCAATTGCTCCAGGTCTTGCGCGGCGCCGTCGGCTGGTTCCGCCGGCCCCCGCAGATACTGCTGCAGCCACGCCGCCAGCCGCGCGGCCGCGGCCACGGCGGCCGCGCCCAGGTCGGCCAGCCGGCGCTGCGCCTGCGCCAGCGCCTCGTCGAGCCTGGCGCGCTGCTGCTCGGCCTGGCGCTGGCTTTCCTGCTGCGCCGCCAGCTGGCGCTTCGCCAGCTCGACCGCGGCGCCCAGCGCGGCCTCGACGTCGCCGACGGCGCGGCCCTGCCACAGCGCCGCGCGCTCGCCTTGCATCGCCTTCGCTTGCGCGTCCAGCGTGGCGAAGGCGCGTTGCGCGGCGCCGGCGTCCAGCTCGGCCTTGGCCGCCAGCGCGGCCGCCGCCTTCAGCTCGACGCCGGCGCTGGCCAGTGCCACGGCGCGCTCGTCGTGGGCGCCGCGCTGCGCCAGCCATTGCCGGCTGTCGGCGTGGCGCGCGGCGTGGAAGCGCGACGGCGCCGCGTGCCAGCTGTCTTTCCAGTCTTCGTTGACGACGTCGGCGTGGTTGAAGGCGCTGTCGAGTTCATCGAGCAGGCCGCCCAGTTGCAGCGCCAGCGCGATGCGCTTTTCCTCCAGCCCGGCCAACTCGCCGTTCAACTGCGCCAGCCGGGTTTGCGCGGCGGCGGCGGCGGCCACCAGGCCGGCGTGCGCGCCGGCGGCCTGGTCGCAGGCGCGCTGCGCCTGGTCGCGCGCGGCCAGGGCATGGTGCAGCGCCTGCTCCTGCTGTTGCAGCGCTTGCAGCGCGCCCTGGCTTGCTGTCAGCTGGGCGGCGAGCCAGGCGCCGGGTTCGTCGCCGGGCGGCAGTTGCAGCGCGCCGGCCTGCTTGCGCCACAGCGGCGCGCCGGCGTCGACGGCCTCGGCCAGCTCGCGCAGCTCGTCCTTCAGCGCGCCCAATTGCTCGATGCAGCCGGCCTTGACGGTGCGCTGGCTGGCCTGCTGGGCGATGTTCTCCTCGGCGTCGCGGCGGCAGCGCGCCACCTCCGCCTGCAGGCTGGCGAGCATGGCGTGCAGGGCGTCGTCCTCGTCGCGGTACGGGTGTTGCAGCGCGCCGCAGACCGGGCAGGGGGCGTCGTCGGCCAGCGTGGCGCGCAGCGTTTTGACGCTGGCCGCGCAGGCCGCCTCGGCGCCCTTCAGCGAACGCTCGGCCTGGCTGAACGCGGCCATCAGCGGCTCCGCCTTGGCCTGCTCCGCCGCCAGCGCCGCCTCGGCTGTCGCCATGGCCCGCTGCCATTGCGTCGACTGGCCCCGCAGCAGCGCCTGGCGGGCCTGTTTGCCGGCCAGCGCGGTCCAGGTTTTTTCCGCGTCCGCCAATGCGTCGCGGCGCTGTTCCAGCTGGCGCCGGCGTTGCGGCAGCGCGTCGCCGTCGACGGCGGCCAAGGCCGCGCCGGCTTGCTGTCTTTGGCTTTCCAGCGCCAGCACGGCCTGCGCCGACGCCGCCAGCCCGTCGGCGCAGGCGGCGGCGTCGTCGGCGCTGGCGCCGGCCGCCTGCTGCGCCGCGGCGGCCGCGTGGGCGACGCCGTCGGCCTGCGCGGCGGCTTGCCCGGCCTGGACGAACAGCAGGTCCCAGCGCGGCCACCCTTGCGCCAGCGCCTGCCATTGCTGGTGTTGTTCCAGCCAGGCGGCGCTGCCGTTCTGCGCGGCGGCCAACTGCTCGTACCGCTCTTTTTTCTCCTGCGCGGCGGCGCGGGCCGCCTCGTGGGCGCGCTCGCTTTCGCGGCCAATTAGCGCCGCCTGCCGGTGGCTCGGGCGCAACGCGTCCAGGCGCGCGTCGAGCGCCTTGGCCTGGTCCAGTTGCGGCGCGGCGTCGCGCTGGGCCCGCTCCGCCGCCTGCAGCGCGGCGCCGCCTTGGCGCAGCGCCGCCGCCGACGCGTCCTGCGCCAGCGCGGCCTGCGCCGCGTCGCGCTGGCTGGCCGCCAGCACCGCGTGGGTGCGCGCCAGCTCGGCGTCGATGCGGGCGATGTCGTCGGCCAGCGGGCGCGCCGCCTGCACCGCGTCGTTGTGCGCCAGCGCGGCGCGGCGCGCGCCGGCCAGCGCAATCTCGGCCTGGCTCGCGTGCAGGGCCTGCTCGGCCAATTGCTCGTTGTGGCGCAGCTTGGCCGCTTCCTGGTGCCAGCGCACATGCTGCTCCAGCGCCGCCTTGCGCTGCTCCAGCGCGGCCAGGGCGGCGTCGGCGGCCGCGCTGTCGGCGTCCAGCGCGATGCGCGCCTCGGCGCCCAGCGGCTTCTGGTCGGCCAGCCGTTCGGTCAGGCGCAGCAGCAGCGCCTGTTCGCGCCGCGCGCGTTCGTAGGCGCGCATGGAAATGGCGCTGTAGACGGTGCTGCCGGTCAGCGTTTCGAGCAGCTCGCCGCGTTCGTTGTCCTCGGTCTTGAGGAAGGTGGAGAACTCGTTTTGCGCCAGCAGCACGGCGCGCGTGAACTGTTCGAACGAGAGGCCGATGCGCTGTTCGATTTCCACCTTGACCTCGGTCTTGGTGGCGCCGATCGGCTGCAGCGCCGGCAATTGGTGCAGGCTCATGGCGGTCGGTTGCAGCGCGCCCTCGGCCTTGGTGCGCGAACGCCGCACGCTCCAGCGCGCGCGGTAGGCGCGGCCGTCGTTGCCGACGAAGTCGACTTCGGCGTAGCCGTCGGCGGCGCCGCGGCGCAGCAGCGTGCGGGTGTCCTGGGCCGACACGGTTTCCTTGCCGACGTCGGGCAGCGCGTTGCGCCCGGCCACCTTGAGCAGGCGCGGGGTGGCGTCGTACAGGGCCAGGCAGAGCGCGTCGAGCAGGGTGCTTTTGCCGGCGCCGGTGGGGCCGCTGATGGCGAACAGGCCGCTCGACGCCAGCGGTTCCTGTTCGAAGTCCACGCCAAATTCGCCGGCCAGCGAGGCCAGGTTCTTACCGCCGATTCTGAGGATTCTCATGGCGCTTTATCTCCCAACATCAGTTCGGCGAAGGCGCTCAGTTGTTCGGCCGGCGCCTCGCTGGCGTATTTTTGCAGGTACAGGCGGCGGAAGATGTCGTCCGGCTGCAGCTGGTCGAGCTGGTCGAGCGTCAGCGGCGCGGCGCTGGCGCCGCGGGCGGCGCTGGAGGTTTCAATTTTGGCCAGGCGCACCGCCTTGTGCTCCAGCGCCGCCTCGACGCGCGCGCGCAGGCCCGGTTCGGGCGCGTCCAGCCGCACCCGCACCTCCAGGAACGGCAGCGCTTCCGGCGCCGCCTCGGGCAGCGCCAGCGCCACCAGCTCGGCCAGTACCTGCTCCAGCGGCGCCGGTTTGCTCGGTACGCGCAGCAGTTCCACCGCGCGCGGCACCGGCAGCGCGCTGATCGCGCCCAGCGCCTCGCCGTCGAGGTCGACGCGCAGGATCTGGTGGCGGTAGCCGACTTCGGCGAACGACAGCGGAATCGGGCTGCCGCAGTAGCGCAGGTGGGCCTGCTTGCCGACTTGCTGGGCCAGGTGCAGGTGGCCCAGCGCGGCGTAGACGATGGCCGGGTCGAACACGCCCGAGGGCAGCATTTCGGCGCCGCCGATGACGATGCGGCGCTCCGAGTCGTTCGACATTTCGCCGCCGACCATGTGGCAGTGGCCCATCGCGACGATGGCCTGGCCCGGCTGGCGCCGCGCCAGCGCGACGTCGAGCGCCTGGCGGTACAGCAGGGCGATGCCGGCCAGGTAGGGGTCGGGCGCGGCGGCGCCGTCCGGCGCCGCCGCCTGGGCCGGCGCGCGCGGCACGTCGCCCGGGCGCAGGAAGGGCAGCGCCAGGCACCAGGCGCGCACCGCGCCGCCCTTGTCGGTGAGCGGCAGCACCATCCGTTCGACGTCGATGTTGCCGTCGGCGTCGCGCAGCACGTGGCCGATGACGTGGGTGCCGTGCGCCTGCAGCAGCGGCGCCGGCGCCTCCAGCCGGCCGGGCGAGTCGTGGTTGCCGGCGATGGCGATCAGGTTCAGGTGCGGCGCCCGCTGCCGGGCCCGTTGCAGGAAGGTGTACAACTGCTTTTGCGACGCCGCCGACGGGTTGGCGTTGTCGAAAATGTCGCCGGCGATCAGCAGCGCGTCGGCCTGCTCGGCGACGATGGTGTCGAGCAGCCAGTCGAGGAAGCACTGGTGCTCGTGGCCGCGTTCGAAGTTGTGCAGGGTCTGGCCGAGATGCCAGTCGGAGGTGTGCAGCAGGCGCATAGGGGTATCGGGGCGGGGAACAGGCGCCCAATATAGCGTAATCTGGCCGCGCCGGTGGCGGCTTTCGTCGGCGGCGGCCGGGCGTCGGATTGCGCTGTCGCCCATCCGACCCGCGGACGCGGCGGGGATTGCCCGGCCTACGCCGCCAGCGCGCCGGCGCGGTAGGTGTTGCGGCCGGCCTGCTTGGCCTGGTACAGCAGCACGTCGGCCTGTTTCAGCAGCGCCGCCGGGCTCAGGTCCTCGTTGCGGTAGTAGGCCAGGCCGATGCTCGCCGAGATCGCCACGGTGACGCCGTCCAGCTCGAACGGCGCCTGCATCGCCGTGACGATCTTCGCCGCCAGCACCGAGGCGTCCTCCGGCCGCGCGATCTTCTCCATGATGATGGTGAACTCGTCGCCGCCCAGGCGGGCGATGGTGTCGCTGGCGCGCATGGTGTGCGTCAGGCGCGTCGAAAAGGCCCGCAGCAGGGCGTCGCCGACGCTGTGGCCGTGGGTGTCGTTGACCGGCTTGAAACGGTCGATATCCATATACATCACGGCCATCAGGCTGGCGCCGTCCTGGCCGTCCTGGCATTGCCGCATCGCGTCGCTGAGCTTTTGCAGGAAGCCGGCGCGGTTGGTCAGGCCGGTCAGGGCGTCGACCTGGGCCAGCTTGAGCAGGCGCCGCTTCTCGCGCTTTTGCATCGTGATGTCCTGCCGCATGACGTGGAAGCCGACCACGCCGGCGCTATCCTCGCCCCACTGCGGAATGTAGGTGACCTCGAGGCAGCGCTCGCCGCCCTCGAGCTCGTCGTCCTCCTCGAAGCTGAGCGTCTCGCCGCCCAGCACCCGCGCGATGTGGGGCGCCAGGCGCCGGTAGTGCTCCTCGCCGACGGTGTCGCGCACGCTCTGGCCCAGCACGTGCTGGCCGGTCTGGCTGAATTCGCGCTCGTAGGCGATGTTGTGGAAGCGGTAAACCTGCTCGGCGTCGATGTAGGCGATCATCGCCGGCAGCGTGTCGGCGATGGTGCGCAGGCGCGCCTCGCTCTCGAGCAGCGCCACCTCCGACTCGCGCAGCAGGGTGATGTCGTCGAAGCTGCCGACGTAGCCGGCGACGGCGTCGTCGACCAGGATGGCGGCGATCTTCACCGACAGCCAGGCCGCCTTGCCGTCGCGGTGCAGGCCGCGCAGCGTGGCCTGGAACGGCTGGTGGTTGCGCGCCAGGCGCGCCAGCGCCGCCGCCAGCCTGGCCTGGTCGTCCGGGTGCACCGCCGCGGTCCAGCCCTGGCCCAGCGCGGCGCCGCGCGCCAGCCCGGTGATCGACTCGAAGGGGCGGTTGGCGTAGGTGCACTGGCGCGCCGGGTCCAGGCGCACCAGGCCGAGCGGCGAGGAGTCGGTGACGGCGGCCAGCTCGGCCTGGTTTTCGCGCAGCGCCTGTTCGTGGCGCAGCCGCAGCGAGACGTCCTCGGCGATGGAGAGGATGTATTCGGTCTGGCCGTGCTGGTCGAACAGCGGCATCGACACCGTGTGCAGGTGGCGCAGCGTGCCGTCGGCGCCGCGCAGCGCCTTGGCGGGCAGTTCGATCACGCCGCCCGCGGCCACCAGTTCGCGGTCGCCGGCGTCGTCGCCGTGCAGGCCGAAACCGGGCGCGAAGGCGTCGGCGCCGTGCTTGCCGATGACCTGGGCGGCGGCGTAGCCGGTGACGCCTTCGGCGGCCTTGTTCCAGATCACCATTTGGCCGAAGGTCTCCGGCCGCGCGCTCTTCACGTACACCAGCACCGGCAGGTGCTCGATCAGCGACTGCAGGAAGGCGCGGTTGTTGCGCGTCTCCAGCTCGTCCTGCTTGCGCGCGCTGATGTCGCGCGTGGTGACGGCGACGCCGTCCTCGATGGCGACGATCTGGTGGTGCAGCCAGTGCTTGGCGCCCGAGCTCAGGCGCACCTCGAACTCGTCCTCGAGCGGTACGCCGCTGTGCAGCACCGTCAGGTACTGGCCGAAAAAGCAGGGCTGGCGCAGGATCGGCACCAACTGGCAGGCCTTGCTGTTGAGTACGTCCGCGCGCGGCTTGCCGAGCATATCGGCGGCGCGCTCGTTGACGTCGGCGAAAATGAAGTCCTCGACCGCGCCGTCGAGCCCGTCGGGGCGCCAGGCCTTGAGCAGGAACACCGCGTCCAGGCTGCCCTGGGCGGCCGCGCGCAGCATCGACTGCGCCTCGCTGGCGGCGCGCATGCTGCTGCGCAGGCGCAGGCTTTGCCGCATCAGCGTGGCGACCACGGCGACGATCAGCAGCGTGGCGACGCTGGCCGCGCCGAAATACACGTTGCGGCGCTGGCCGAAATTGGCCATCGCCACCTGCTGCGAGATGCCGACCACCGCCAGCAGCGCGTAGCGCGGCATGTCGCGGAAGCTGTAGATGCGCGTGACCTGGTCGAACGGCTGGCGGATCAGCAGCTGCTCGGGCGGAGACGCTGGCCCGGCCGGCGCGACGAAGTCGATCCTGTCGCTCAGGATCAGCTGTTCGCCGGCGCGCCCGACCGACAGGCCGGTGTCGCGCGTGAGCAGCAGCAGGGCGCCGGCGGCGTCGACGTTGAGGCGGTCGTAGTCGTCGACGAAGTAGCTGGGGTCGATCATGACGACGACCACGCCGGCGAAGCGGCCGGCGGCGTCGTTGAGGCGGCGCGAGCTGCGGATCAGCCATTTTTTCGTACTCGCTTCCAGCACCGGCGTGCCGAACAGCGGCGTGTCGGACGGGTTGGCCGCGTGCGCCTTGAAAAAATCCGCGTCGGCTACGGCGCCCGGCATGAAGGCGTTGACGCTGTCGACGACGGCGCCGTCGGCGCCGATCAGGGCGATCGGCAAATCCAGTTTCGACGGCAGCACGCTGTCGAGCAGTCCGCCGCGGCGGGTGAACTCGTTGAGCGCGCAGCGCGCCGCCGCTCTCCTCGAATTTCAATTTGAACAACTGGGTGGCGTGGTCGGTCTGGCGCAGGATGTGGCTGGTGTGGTCGGCCAGCGTGCGCGCCAGCGACTGGCTGGTGGCGACCGCCTCGCGCAGCGCGCCGGCGCGCTCCTGCCCGACCTGGTAGCTGACCGCGCCCCACATCGCCAACAACAGGGCCAGGGCGAAGACGGGCAGCAGTAGCACCCGATACAATCGGCTCAGCGAACGTTGCACGGTTCTAGGCGAAGAGATCAATTGGGCGCTGCCACCAGGGTCGTTGAACGGGCGAACATGCCGCACAGCAGAACCGCGCGCGGCGCCGTCGACATGTTTCTATTCTGCACCTATTTGCCGGGCCTGGGGCCGGCCACCGAAAAAATATCGCGCCGCGGCGCCACGCCGCGCCACCGTTGGACGGGGCGCGGACGCCGTTCAGCCAGCGGGCCGGCGGCGCTAGAAACCAGGCAAAAGCAAGGAGCCGGGGTCGGACCCTTGGTGTGAGCTATTTCAACGTCGCCGGCGCCCCGAAGCGCGCCACCACGAACTCGATAAAGGTGGTCAGCTTCGGCGTCGACTGCCGGTCGCGCGGATACAGCAGGTGCATCGGCCGCGCCGGCGGGACGAATTGCGCCAGCAGCGGCACCAGGCGGCCGCGTTGGATCTGCTCGGCCAGCACGATTTCGGGCTGCATGACGATGCCGAAGCCGGCCAGCGCGGCCTGCATCAGCGCATGCCCGTTGTTGGAGCGGAAGCGGCTGGCCGGCAGCGCCGGCGCCGCCTCGGACGGCTCCAGGCGCCAGCGCACCAGGCGCCGCCAATGCAGGAAGTCGAGGCACTGGTGGCGCGCCAGATCGGCCGGCGTCAGCGGCGTGCCGAAGCGCGCCAGATAATCGGGCGAGGCGCAGATGGCGTGCTTGAAGGGGCGCAGCGGCCGCGCCACCATGCTCGAGTCGTCCAGCGGCCCGACGCGGATGGCCGCGTCCAAGCCCTCCTCGACGAGGTCGGAATTGCGGTTGCTCAGGTTCAGGTCCAGGTTGACCTCGGGGTACTGGTCCAGGTAGGCCGTCATCGCCGGCGCCAGGCATTCGCTGCCGAAGGCCACCGGCGCGCTGACCTTGAGCGTGCCGCGCGCGGTGGCGCGCATCGCCTGGGCGCCGGAGTCGGCGACGCGGATCTGCGCCAGGATCTGCCGGCAATGCTCGCAATACAGCTCGCCGATCTCGGTCAGGCTCTGGCGCCGGGTGGTGCGGTTCAACAGGCGCGCGCCCAGTTGCTGCTCCAGCGCGGCGATGTGCTTGCTGACCATCACCGTCGACATGTCCAGCGCCCGCCCGACCGCCGTGAAACTGCCGGCGTCAACCACGCCGACAAACACTTCCATACCGCGCAGCTTGTCCATGATTGTTAAGTCTGGGTTAATAATGTTCTAAATCATAGCCCATTTATCAAAGAGGGGAAGCCAACGATACTGGTGGCGAGCCCTTGCCGGCGCGGCCCCACAGCCCTCCACCCCTATTTCGAAATGCATATCATGACAATGTCCACCTGGCTCGTGTTTCTACTCGCTTCGCTCGTCACCACCTTCAGCCCCGGCCCCGGCGTCCTGCTGGCGATCTCGACGTCGGCCTCTGTCGGCGTGCGGCGCACCGCATACAGCAGCGCCGGCAACGCGCTGGGCGTGGTCGTCGTCGCGACGACCGCCGCCGCCGGCGTGGGCATGCTGTTGCAGACCTCGGCCGTCGCGTTTGCCGCGTTGAAGGCGCTCGGCGCCGGCTACCTGGTCTATCTCGGCGTGCGCCAATGGCGCCGCCGCGCCGCGCCGCTCCAGCCTGCCGCCGCCGGGGCCGCAACCGTCGCCACGCGCCGCGGCTTGTTTCTGCGCGGCCTGCTGGTAGCGCTCACCAATCCCAAGTCCATCCTGTTTTTCAGTGCCGTCTTCCCGCAGTTCATGCACGATAACGAGCCGGCCTTGTTCGCCCTCCTGATCAGCACCTTCGTCGCCTGCACCTTGCTGTCGCACCTGTGCTACGCGCTGTTGGCCCGCGCCATCGGCAAACGGGCGATGGGCGCGTCGCGCGCGCGCCTGGCCAACCGCGCCGGTGGCGCCGTGTTCATCGGCCTCGGCTGCTCGCTGCTGGGCTTGTCGGCGCGGCCGGCGTAAACGCTAGCGCTTGGCCAGCGCGATGAGCCGCTCCAGCGCCGCGTCGTGGCCGCCAAACAGGCTGGCGGGATCGCCGGCGGAAAAGACCGGCAGGGCGAGCTTGGGCGGAACGCCGCGGCCCTCATATAGATTGCCCCTCGGGTCAATATAGCTTTCGTTGGAGAGCGACACCACGAAATTGCCGGGCAAGGACTTGAGCAGCTTGTTTGACATCGAGCCGCTGGTGGGCTGGCCGACCTGGGTCACGTTCGGAAGCTCGCGCATCATCAGCGCCAGCGTGTCGCCGGCGCTGACGGTACGGTCGGTGGTCAGCAGATACACCGGCTTGCGGTACTGCGCGCCGCCTTTCGGCTCGACAAACCACTCGCTGGGCGTGCGCCCTTGCGGCCGGCGTTGCCGGACCGTGAAGGCGGGGCGGCGGTCGGCAAAGCTGCCGGCGATTTCGGCGCTCACCAGGTCGTAGCCGCCATCGTTGATGGCGACATCGACGATGACGGCCTTGGTGTTGGCCAGCCCGGCGATGGCGCGGTCCATTTCGGCGCGTATCGCCGCCAGATCGGTGGCCGTATCGGCGTTATCGCTGAACTCGCCCATTCTCGAGATGCCGATATAGCCGATGTTTCCGGCCAGTTGGCCCCAGACCATCGCGCCGTTCAGCACGCGGCCCTGGCTGCCGCCGCTCAAACGTTTCTGCACGCCGTCCTGCATGTGGGCGCGCAACGCCGACTCGAATTTCCCGTAGCTGCCGACCTCGTCCTGCGCGTCGTACGCCTGTTTCAGCATGGTTAATGTGGGTGCGCCGGACGCCTCGACGTAAAACACCGGTTGTGCCCCGTCGAAACGGGCGAGCGCCACATGCTCGTCGTTGAAGCCCTGGACCGCCTCGACCAGCACCGCCTGCAACGCCAGCTCGTCGGCGGCAAGCGCGGCCTTCGGCGCCAGCGCCGCATAGCGCGCGGCCCAATCGATATGGCGCTCCTTGAAGGAGGCGTAATCCAGGTCGAAGATGTCCTACATGGTCTTGAACGTGGTCGCCGGATTGGCCGGCGGCGTGGCGCGGCAGTTGGCCGGGATCTGCGCCAATTGCACCAGGGTGTAGGCGGAAGGCGCCTTCGGCACCGCATACAGCTCCAGCTTGACGCCATCCGACGCCGTCGTGTGCTTGTACGGTCTTTTCGCTGGTGCGAGGCACTGCAAGCGCGGCCAGCGCGGCGCTGCGTCGGCGTAAACGCTGTCAATATGGCCGTTGTCGCATCGGCAATCTAAACGCGACAGCTTTTTTGCATACTTGTGCCTTCATAATGAAGGCAGTATCCCCAATAGCTTCAAATATTCGCTTATTCTATGCATGTTCCGGGTTCTGGCCGGATCGAAGCAACGTTAATCAAGCTCAATTGAAGGCTGTCATGCAAAGCAAAAAGCCGGATGCGGCAAAACTGGACAAGATCGTCGCCGACGCGCGCCGCGCCGCCGACCTGCGCGAGGGCGGCTACCGCGAGCGCTCGCTGAAGATGTACCCGTGGATCTGCGGGCGCTGCATGCGCGAGTTCACCCGCGCCAACGTGCAGCAACTGACGGTGCACCACCGCGACCACAACCACGACAACAACCCGCCCGACGGCAGCAACTGGGAGTTGCTGTGCCTGTATTGCCACGACAACGAGCACTCGCGCTACCTGGAAGCAGACCGCGGCGCCGGGCTAAAATCGGCCGAGGTGGCGCCGGCCACGCACAATCCCTTCGCCGCGCTGGCCGGCCTGATCAAGAAGAAGGAGTAGGCCTTGGCCGAACTGACGCTGTCGCTGGCGGCGGCGCGCGCGCTGCACCTGGCCGCCCAGGGTCTGGCGCAGCCGCGCCGCAAAAAGGCCGTCAAGGCCGACCTGCTGGCGGCGATCCGCCAGATGGGCGTGCTGCAGATCGACACCATCCACGTGGTCGCGCGCAGCCCCTACCTGGTGCTGTGGAGCCGCCTGGGCGACTATCCGCAGCCGTGGCTGGAGCAGTTGCTGGGCGAGGGCGCGCTGTTCGAATACTGGGCCCACGAGGCGTGCTTCGTGCCGGTCGAGGACTACGGCCTGTACCGCCACCGCATGCTCGACCCGGCGGCGATGGGCTGGAAGTATTCGGTCAAGTGGATGAACGAACGGCGCGCCGACGTCGACGCCGTGCTCGAACACATTCGCGCCCACGGCGCCACCCGCTCGGCCGACTTCGAGCGCAGCGACGGCAAGGGTGGCGCCTGGTGGGGCTGGAAGCCGGAGAAGCGCTCGCTCGAAGTGTTGTTTACCTCCGGCGTGCTGATGATCGCGCGGCGCCACAACTTCCAGCGCTACTACGACCTGGCCGAGCGCGTGCTGCCCGGCTGGCACGACGAACGGATGCCGTCGATGGCGGCGAGCGGGCGCGCGCTGGCGCTGCAAAGCGTCAAGGCGCTGGGCCTGGCGAAGGCGTCCTGGATCGCCGACTACTTCCGCACCAAGGGCGCGCGCCCCGACCTCGACGCGCTGGTGGCGGAGGGCGCGCTGCTGCGCGCCCGGGTCGAGGGCTGGGAGCAGCCGGTCTACCTGCACCCGGACCACCTGGCGCTGGCCGAAAGCGCCGCCGCCGGCGCGCTGGCGTCGAGCGTGACGACGATCCTGTCGCCGTTCGACCCGGTGGTGTGGGACCGCCGCCGCGCGCTCGAACTGTTCGGCTTCGACTACCGGCTGGAGTGCTACACGCCGGCCGAGAAGCGCCGCTACGGCTATTTCACGCTGCCGATCCTGCGCCGCGGCGCGCTGGTCGGGCGGGTCGACGCCAAGGCGCACCGCGGCGACGGCGTTTTCGAGCTGAAGTCGCTGGCGCTGGAGCCTGGCGTGCGCCTGAGCGCGCGCTTCACCGCCGACGTGGCCGGCGCGCTGCAACGCCTGGCCAACTGGCACGGCTGCCCGCGCGTGCGCGTCACGCAGACGCTGCCGGACGCTTTCGCGGCGGCCCTGCGCGCCGCGCTCAACGCCGCCGATGTCGATGTCGGCGCCGTCCCGCTCAACCTTGATTCGGAAGCCACCGCATGATGCTGCCCGCCGCGCCGGAAAACATCCTCACGGCCGACGGCCAGCCCAAATTCGGCCGCTACGCCGGCCATGTCGGGCATTTCGACTGGCACGAGCTGGCGCCGCCGCACGCGCGCGGGCGCTGGTGGCGGCGCTTCCACCACAAGCGCTGGCACTACGTCGCGCTGGCCACGCCGGAGCTGTTCTGCGGCGTCGCCATCGTCGACGTCGGCTGGACCAACACCGCCTTCGCCTACGCCTTCGACCGGCGCGAGCGGCGCATCGTCGCCGAGTTCTCGCAGGACGGCGTGCCCGGCCTGAGCGCCAGCGTGGCGGCGCACGCGGACGGCGCCAGCCGCTTCCGCTTCCTGTCCAGGCACATCAGCATCGCCTGCGTCGGGCAGCGCCTGTACCGGCTCAAGCTGGCCGGCGCCGGCCTGGCGATCGAGGCCGAGTTCGGCCCCGACCTGATGCCGCTGCTGCTGGCGTTCGGGCCGGCCGCCGGCGGCTCGGTGCACGCCACCCAGAAGTCGACCGGCTTGCCGCTGTGGGGCGAGGCGCGCTGCGGCGCGGCGCGCTACAAGCTGGACGGCGGCGTCGCCAGCTTCGACTACTCGAACGGCCTGCTGGCGCGCCACACCGCCTGGCGCTGGGCCTCGGCGCACAGCCTGGATGTTGGCTTCAACCTGCAGGCCGGCTACTTCGGCGCCAACGAGAACGCGCTGTGGCTGGACGGCCAGCTGTTCGCGCTGGGCGCCGCGCATTTCAACTTCAACCCGGCCGCGCCGCTGGCGCCGTGGCACATCTACACCGACGACGGCCTGCTCGAGCTGCACTTCAAGCCCGAGGGCGCGCGCGCCGAAGACAAGAATTTGTTGATCGCGGCAAGCCGCTACGTGCAGCCGATCGGCACCTTCAGCGGCTGGGTGCGGGCCAGCCTGGACGCGCCCAAGCGCATCGTCTCGCAACTGGTCGGCGTGACCGAGGACCACGAGTCGCGCTGGTAGGGGGGAGGCGTGGGGTTGGCGCGTCGCAGGCGGCGCCCGGCCCGGAAAAATCGCCATCGTGTCGCAGTCCGGCGCGCTCGTCGCCGGCGTGCTGGACTGGGCCAGCGCGCACGGCATCGGTTTCTCCAAGTTCGTCTCGCTGGGCGGCGCCGCCGACGTGCCCGAGCTGGCCGAACTCGACATCAACCCGCTGCTGGCCGACGCCAACGGCGTGATCGCCCTCGACGCCCGCATCCGCCTGCAACCGGGCGGGCGCGCCGACCGCCTGGCGATCCGCCCCTACGCGGCCGAGCTGGAGCAGCGATTGCAGTGGCAGGGCGGGGCGCTGACGCTGCGCCCGATCCGCCCGGAGGACGCGCCGGCGCACCTGGCGTTTTTCAAGCGGCTCGACCCGGAGGACGTGCGCCTGCGCTTCTTCACCGCCGTCAGCGAGCTGGCGCCGGCCCAGCTGGCGCGCCTGACGCAGATCGACTACGACCGCGCAATGGCCTTCATCGCCACCCGCGCCGGGCCGGACGGCGCGCTGGAGACGCTGGGCGTGGTGCGCGCGGTGGCCGACCCGGACAACGTCGGCGCCGATTTCGCGATTGCGGTGCGATCGGACTTGAAAGGGCGCGGACTTGGGTCTATTCTGTTTGGCAAGCTGATCGATTACTTCGGCAGCCGCGGCACCGAACAACTGCGCGGCGAAGCGCTGGCCCAGAACGACGGCATGCAGCAGCTGGTGCGGCGCTTTGGCGGCGAGGTGCACGCCTCGTCCGACCCCGGCACCGTCAATCTGCTATTGAAACTGCAAGCGCAAGAAGAGTAATATTGCCCAAAACGTGGCAAATAAACCACACTCCGGTACGGCGCAACCCCGGCCCTCATACCGCTCGGTGAAGGATGTTCGCAGGTCGGCTTAGCCGGAACGGCGTACCCCGACTGGCGCCGGCGGCGCGGCGTCGCGGATTGCGCTTGGCTATCCAACCTACGCAAGCTTGGCCCCGTCCAGCGCCGCACGATTCACTGGCCGTGGTTTGTTTGATATCAAATTCACCGTAGTCAGCTTTACTTATACTTTCCATTCCGGGTTTCGACGCACGTGCCGCACTTGCGTCGAAGCCGCGAATCACCCACCCCTGCCGCCCCCGCGGCAGCCGGTTTGCTTGGGAGTAAGAATGTTAACGGCTACATATACTTTGGTTGCTTTATCGGTGGAACAGGCCAGCGTGCGCGTCAGCCTGCAGTCGTTTCAACACTATGTGCAAGCCAATCTGCGGCACCAAAACAGCATCAGCCTGGCGCAGTTGCAATACGCCTGCGATTGCCTGAATCGCCTGTACCAGGCCTGCCACTGGCGCAAAATCGAAATGTACCTGATCCCGGCGCTGCGCCAGGCCACCGAACAGGCCGACCGCCTGCTCGACGAATTGAGCACGCTCAACAACGCCGCGCTCGACATCGTCAAGGCGATGCAGGCGCGCGCCGGCAGCATGACGGCCAACAACGACGAGCACGTGGCGCAGTTGTGCGCCAGCATGGACGCCTTTTGCACCGCGCTGCTGCAGCGGCTCGAACGCGAGGAGCGCGAACTGTTCGGCATCGCCCGCAGCGCCATCTGCGGCGAAGCCTGGTTTAGCATCGCCAACCAGTTCCTGCTGCACGACGCGCGGGTGGTCGAAACGCGGCGCGCCAAAGCCCCCGTGTTCGAACTGCCGTTGCCGCCGCAGCCGGCCGGCGCCGACGAGCGGTCGCGCTTCGAGCCGCCCGAGGCGCTGGCGGCGCTGCCTTTGCCGCGCCGCGCCCACGCGCTCAAGCGCGCCGCCGCCGAATAAAATTGGCCCGCAACCCGCCTTTCAACGCGCGCCGCGGCGTTTTGGCTCCGTGCCACGCGCGCGGCTTTGTTATGATGGCGGTTTTGATCCATTCAAAACACGCCCATGTTCGATTTCCTCTTTAAGCGCTCCGCTAGCAAACCGTCCGAACCGCAGCCTGTCGTGGCCGTGCCCGCCGCCGCGGCCCAGGCCGCCTCGCGGCGCGCCGAGCAGGTGGCCGCGGCCCAGGCCCTGGCCGGCGACGAGGCGGCGGCCGTCGCCCTCATCCTGGGCGGCGACTACGCCGACGCGCGCCTGATCGCCGCCGAGCATGTGCGCAGCCAGGGCGCGCTGGAACAAGTCCACCAGGCGATGCGCAACACCGACCGCCGCGTGGCCAAGCTGATGCAGGGGCGCCTGGACCTGATCCGCCACGAGCAGGCCGAACAGCAAAAAGCCCGCAACGCCATCGACCACGCCCAGCGCCTGCTGCGCGACGCGCAACTGAGCCCTAACCAGGTGGCCGAGCTGGACCGCCAATGGCTGGTCATCAAGGCCGCGCCGGCGCTGGCCGATGAGTTTTCCGCCGCCCGCGCCGCGCTGGGGCAGCGCCTGGAGGCGCAAGTGTCGCTGCAACGCGCCGCCATCGACGCGCTCGCCGAGCTGCGGCAACTGCCGGGCGCCGCGCTGGCCGCCGACCAGGCCGCCGCCGCGCTCGAGCGCATCGCCGCCGCGCACGCCGCGCGCGCCGCCGCCGCCGACTACGCGTCGCTGCCGAAGCACTTGCACGGCGACTTCGCCGACGCGATGGCGCAAGCCCAGAGCGCCGTTGTCGCGCTGACGCAACACCAGGCCGCCTTCGACGCGCGCCAGGCCGCGCTGGCCGACTGGCAGGCGCAGGACGCCGCCGGCCTGAACCTGGACGAACTCAAGCGCGCCTGGCAAGCCTTGCCGCGCCTGCCGGCCAACGAGCTGGCCGCCGGGCTGCAGCAGCAATTCGACGCGCTCGCCGCCAGCGTGCCGGCGCCGCAACAACCGCTGCGCGAAGAGCGCCCGGTAGTAAAGGCCGCGCGGGAGGCGCGCCCGGCCGCGCCGGCCAAGGACGCCGACCAGCACTTCCTGGCCGCGCTCGACGGCATGGAGGCGGCCTTGCAACAGGGCTTGCTGCAGCAAGCCTCCGAGCACGACAAGGTCCTGCGCGATAGCAAGTCCGGTCGCCTGACGCCGGCCCAGTCCGAACGCCTGGCCCATGTGCGCGCCGAATTCAAACGCCTGGCCGACTGGGCCCGCTGGGGCGGCAACGTCTCGCGCGAGGAACTGGTCAAGGCGGCCGAGGACATGCCGGCGCAGGAACTGGCGATGGCCGAACAGGCCAAGAAGGTCGGCAGCCTGCGCGAGCGCTGGAAGTCGCTCGACACCTTGTCCGGCCACGCGCCGAAATCGCTGTGGGAGCGTTTCGACGCCGCCTGCTCGCTGGCCTACGCGCCGGCCGCCCTGCATTTCAAACAACTGGCCGACGAGCGCCACGCTAACGCCGCCAAGGCGCAGGAACTGATCGCCGAAACGCAGGCGCTGGCCGCCGCCCAGAGCGACGACTGGAAGCAGATCGCCGCCGCCGGGCAGCGGCTGCGCCTGTCGTGGAGCCGCCTCGGCACTATCGACCGCAAGGAAAAGAAGCGCCTCGACGGCGAATTCGGCTTGGCGCTGGACGCGCTGGCGGCGCCGCTGGCCGAGCAGCGGCAGATTGAAACGGCGCGGCGCGAGCAGCTCATCGTCGAAGTCGGCCTGCTGAAACCGATGGAGCGCAACACCGTCGACATGCTGCGCGCGCTGCAGGACAAGTGGCAGGAGCTGGCCAAGGCGCTGCCGCTGGAGCGGCGCGCCGAGCAGGCGCTGTGGCAGCGTTTCCGCGCCGCCTGCGACGAGGTCTTCGCCAAGCGCAAGGAAACCGCGCACGCCGCCGACCACGAGCGGCGCGAGCACCTGCACGCCAAGGAAGCCGTCTGCGCCGGCCTTGAAACGGCCGTGATCCCCGACGGCGGCGACGACAAAAGCCGCGCCGCCGCCATCGCCGCAGTGCTGCGCGGGGCGCGCGACGCCTGGCAGCACGCCGGCCCGGTGCCGCGCGCCAGCGAACAGAAAATCGAGCAGCGCTACCACGCCGCGGTGGCCACGGTGCAGGCCCAGGCCGACGCCATCGCCCAGCGCGCCGGCGCGGCCCAGGCCAACGCCCTGCGCGACAAGCTGCGCCTGTGCCAGGCGCTGGAAAACGCCGTGGCCGCGGAAGAGGGC
Organism: Janthinobacterium sp. CG_23.3; assembly: GCF_046115965.1. Taxonomy (NCBI): domain Bacteria; kingdom Pseudomonadati; phylum Pseudomonadota; class Betaproteobacteria; order Burkholderiales; family Oxalobacteraceae; genus Janthinobacterium; species Janthinobacterium sp. CG_23.3. The sequence goes on from NZ_JBJXIB010000028.1 coordinate 21,513, forward strand.
GGCCCGGACGGCGCCGAATGGGACGCCCGCTGGCAGGCGCTGCCGCCGCTGGAGGCGCCGTTCGAACGCGGCCTGCAGGCGCGTTTCGGCGCCGCCCGCCAGGCGCTCGACGGTGGGCGCGCGGCCTACGCCGCCGTGCTCGAATCGCAGCGCGCCACCTTGTTGGAAGAGGTGCTGCGGCTGGAGATCGTGGCCGGCGTCGACAGCGGCGCCGGGTTCGCGCGCGAGCGCCTGAAGATGCAGGTCGAGGTGCTGCAATCGTCGCTGAAGTCGGGCCAGAAGCCGATGACGCAGGCGTCGCAACTGCTGCAGCTGTGCGCGATCCCGGCGCTGGCCGACGAGCGCACCGCCAACCGCATCGAAGTGCTGCTGCGGCGTATCGGCGGCGCCGCCGCCGGGGACGGCAAATGAGCCGCGTGCGGGTGCAGACCGGGGACTTCGACCTGAGCGCCGAAATGGCGCGCCTGCGCGCCGCCAACCCGAAGGTCGGCGCGGTGGTCAGCTTCGTCGGCACGGTGCGCGACCTGAACGAGGGCGCGGCCGTCGCCGAGATGGAGCTGGAACACTACCCGGGCATGACCGAACAGTCGATCGAGGCCATCATCGAGCAGGCGATGCGGCGCTGGCCGCTGTTCGACGCGCTGGTCATCCACCGCGTCGGCCCGCTCAAGCCGATGGAGCAGATCGTGCTGGTGCTGACCACTGCGGCGCACCGCGGCGTGGCCTTCGCCGCCTGCGAGTACATCATCGACTACCTGAAAACCGAGGCGCCGTTCTGGAAGAAGGAACAGACCCCCGACGGCGCGCGCTGGGTCGACGCCCGCGTGAGCGACGAGGCGGCGTTGTCGAAGTGGGCCCGGGCTTGAACTGGCTCGCGGTCGGCGCCGGCGCGGCGCTGGGCGCGTGGCTGCGCTGGGGCGTGTCGGTGGGGCTGGCGAATATGCACTCGCGCCTGGTGCTGGCCACGCTGGCCGTCAACTGGGGCGGCGGCTACCTGGTCGGCGTCGCCATCGCCTTCTTCTCCAGCCACCCGGCGCTGCCGCCGGCGTGGCGGCTGTTCGTCATCACCGGTTTCCTCGGCGGACTGACCACCTTCTCGACCTTCTCCGGCGAAGCGGTGGCCTACCTGCAGCGCGGCGAATACGGCTGGGCCTTCGGCCACAGCGCGCTGCACCTGCTCGGCTCGATCGGCTGCTGCATCCTCGGCGTCGCCACCTGGCGCGCGCTGGCCGCCGGCGCCTGATTGTCGTCGGCCGGGTTAGCCCGCCAAAGCTTAAACCCGACTGGCGTCGGCGGCGGCTAGGCGTCGGGTTACGCTGTGCTAGTCCGACCTACGGAAGCTTCACTTGGCGGCATTGCCGCCGCTCTCTAGCGCCCGGCTAGTTCTTATGGCGTATGCCGCCACACTTGAAAACACCCCGCATGGCCCAATTTGATTGCTAAGATAATCATCAGCGGAGCATCATCATGCGGCAAGACAAACTGACCACCAAACTCCAGGAAGCACTGGCCGACGCCCAAAGCCTGGCTGTGGGCAACGACAACCCTTACATCGAACCGGTGCATCTGCTGACGGCCCTGTTGAACCAGGACGACGGCGGCGCCCGCTCCATCCTGCAGCGCGCCGGCGTCAACGTCGGTGGCCTGAGCGGCGCCTTGAAGTCCTCGCTGGAGCGCCTGCCGAAGGTGTCGGGCAGCGGCGGCGACGTCAATGTCAGCCGTGAATTCGTCGGCCTGCTGAACCTGGCCGACAAGGAGGCGCAAAAGCGCGCCGACCAGTTCGTCTCCAGCGAGATGGTGTTGCTGGCGATGAGCGACGACAAGTCCGACGCCGGCAAGCTGGCGCGCGAAAACGGCCTGAGCCGCAAGGCGCTGGAGGCGGCGATCCAGACCGTCCGCGGCGGTAACAAGGTCGACTCGCAGGAGGCCGAGGGCCAGCGCGAGTCGCTGAAAAAATACACTCTGGACCTGACCGAGCGCGCCCGCATGGGCAAGCTGGACCCGGTGATCGGCCGCGACGACGAAATCCGCCGCGCCATCCAGGTGCTGCAGCGGCGCACCAAGAACAACCCGGTGCTGATCGGCGAGCCGGGCGTCGGCAAGACCGCCATCGTCGAGGGGCTGGCGCAGCGCATCGTCAACGGCGAGGTGCCGGAGTCGCTCAAGGGCAAGCGCGTGCTGTCGCTCGACATGGCCGCGCTGCTGGCCGGCGCCAAGTACCGCGGCGAGTTCGAGGAGCGCCTGAAGTCGGTGCTCAAGGAGCTGGCGATGGACGAGGGCCAGACCATTGTTTTTATCGACGAGATGCACACGATGGTCGGCGCCGGCAAGGCCGAGGGCGCGATGGACGCCGGTAACATGCTGAAGCCGGCGCTGGCGCGCGGCGAGCTGCACTGCGTCGGCGCCACCACGCTCGACGAGTACCGCAAGTACATCGAGAAAGACGCGGCGCTGGAGCGGCGCTTCCAGAAAATCCTGGTCGACGAGCCGACCGTCGAGGCCACCATCGCCATCCTGCGCGGCTTGCAGGACAAGTACGAGCTGCACCACAAGGTCGAGATCACCGACGCCGCCATCATCGCCGCCGCCGAGCTGTCGCACCGCTACATCACCGACCGCTTCCTGCCCGACAAGGCGATCGACCTGATCGACGAGGCGGCCTCGAAGATCAAGATCGAGATCGACTCGAAGCCGGAGGTGATGGACAAGCTGGAGCGCCGCCTGATCCAGTTGAAGATCGAACGCGAGGCCGTCAAAAAGGAAAAGGACGAGGGCTCGCTGCGCCGGCTCGCGCTGATCGACGAGGAAATCGTCAAGCTGCAGCGCGAGTACAACGACTTCGAGGAAATCCTCAAGGCGGAAAAAGCCGTGGTGCAGGGCAGCACCCACATCAAAGCGGAAATCGAGCGGCTCAAGCTGCTGATGGAACAGGCCACGCGCGAGAGCAACTGGGGCCGCGTCTCCGAGCTGCAGTATGGCCGCCTGCCGGAGCTGGAAGCCCAGCTGAAGCAGGCCGACAGCGGCGTACTGGCGGCGGCCGACAAGAGCGGCAAGCCGAAGCTGCTGCGCACCCAGGTCGGCGCCGAGGAAATCGCCGAGGTGGTCTCGCGCGCGACCGGCATTCCGGTCTCGCGCATGATGCAGGGCGAGCGCGAGAAGCTGCTGCACATCGAGGAGAAGCTGCACGAGCGCGTGGTCGGCCAGGACGAGGCGATCACCGCCGTGGCCGACGCGATCCGCCGCTCGCGCGCCGGGCTGGGCGACCCGAACCGGCCGTACGGCTCGTTCATGTTCCTGGGGCCGACCGGGGTCGGCAAGACCGAGTTGAGCAAGGCGCTGGCGACCTTCCTGTTCGACACCGAGGATTCGATGATACGGCTCGATATGAGCGAGTTCATGGAGAAGCATTCGGTGGCCCGCCTGATCGGCGCGCCGCCGGGCTACGTCGGCTACGACGAGGGCGGCTACCTGACCGAGGCGGTGCGGCGCAAGCCCTACAGCGTGATCCTGCTCGACGAGGTCGAGAAGGCCCACCATGACGTCTTCAACGTGCTGCTGCAGGTGCTCGACGACGGGCGCATGACGGACGGGCAGGGGCGCACGGTGGACTTCAAGAACACGGTCATTATCATGACCTCGAACCTGGGCTCGCATAAAATCCAGGCGATGGAGAGCGACGACCCGGGCGTGGTCAAGCTGGCGGTGATGGCCGAGGTGCGCGCGCATTTCCGGCCGGAGTTCATCAACCGCATCGATGAAATCGTGGTCTTCCACGGCCTCGACGAGAAGAACATCGGCGCCATCGCCAAGATCCAGTTGACCATACTGGAGCAGCGCCTGGCCAAGATGGAGATGCGGCTGGAGGTGACGGAAGAGGCTTTGCAGAAGATCGCCGAGGCCGGCTACGATCCGGTGTATGGCGCGCGGCCGCTGAAGCGGGCGATCCAGCAGCAGATCGAAAATCCGCTGTCGAAGCTGATCCTGGAAGGCAAGTTCGGCCCGAAAGACGTGGTGCGCATCGGCGCGCGCAACGGCACGCTGGTGTTCGGCGACAGCCCCGCCGTCGACATCGGCAAGCAGTAAGCGAAGGCGCCGCGGACGTTCAAAAAACCAGGGGCTCTACGCCTTTGGTTTGAATGATGCCAACGGCCCATCGGCGCCTTCGCCAATTTAACCCTGCCGGTACACCGACGCGCCGTGCGGCGCCGCCGCAAACGCCGGCAACTGCTCGGCCTGCGCGGAAAAGCGCTGCAAGGCCGGGAAATCCGCCGCGTTCACCAACTCCGGCACCATCGCCTGAATGAAATGCCAGACCACGCCGGTGCTCACGCCGGCCTGGTCGATGGCGCCGTCGGCCACCGCCAGCGGCGCGCGCAGCAGCTCCGCCTCCAGCTCGGTGCATGCCGCCAGCATCTGCCCGGTCACCCGCGCCACCCAAGGCTGGTGCAGCTTTTCGGCCGGACGCAACTGGCGTTCGTAAATGATCTGCACGCTCTTCTCGCACGCCGCCAGCGCCAAGCCGGTTAGGCGCAGCGCGCGCTGGCGCTGGTCTATCCCCGCCGGGACCAGCGTGCGCCCCGGCGCGGCCAGGCTTTCGGCATAGTCGATGATGAGCGAGGAATCCATCAGTACCACGCCGTTGTCGCACACCAGCGTGGGCGCCTTGACCACTGGATTAATCGCCTGGAACTGGTCGAAGGTGCTGAACACCGAGATCGAACGGTGCTCGAACGGCAGACCGAGCAATTGCAGCGAGACGGCGACGCGGCGCACGTAGGGTGAATCGAGCATTCCAATGAGTTGCATGTTTTTTTCCTGTCGTGTGGTGGGGGGATCTGTGTGGCACGCAATGATGACACGAACTTAACGCAGCCGCAGCGCCATCGATATTTCCTACGATCGTGCTATTTGAATTGCCAATAGTTCTCATTCTCATTTACAATTGTAACTTTATTGCAATATCCGCCTGCCGCGCGCAGGTATCGGCTTTCAGCGGAAGAGACTATGAACAATGCGTATCTATTGGTCGCCGGGCTTGCCGCCCTGTGCTTTTACCTGGCCTCGCCGCACCAGCGGCTGTGGCGCGGCGGGCTCGGCCATGCGCGCAGCCTGCGCGCCGCCGGGGCGCTGGGCGGCGCCGGCGCCGTCGCCGCGGCCGCCGCGCCACTGGGTTTCTGCGCCGGCCTGTTCGCCGCGCTGGCCGTCTTGATGCTGGCGCTGGTGGCCTTGCCGTACGTGGACCTGTACCGGAGAACGCGCAATGTGGGCTAAATCGCTGGCGGCCGGCTTGCTCGGCTTTCCCCTGGCGGTCGGCCTGGTTGGCCTGGTCGCGCTGCTCGGGCCGGGCAGCTGGGAGGCGCGCACGCTGCCGATGCTACTGCTGTTTTTCCCGATCTGGGTCGGCTGCATCGCCGCCGCCTTCCTGTTTCAAAGCGGTCTGCGCGCCTGGGCCTGGATGGGCGGGGCGACGGCGCTGTGCTTCGCCCTGATGCATCTCGTTAAAACGTCCGGTCTGGTGAGTCTGCCCGTATGACATCGTCGACCTTACGCGTGTTTCTCAAAGTACATACCTGGGTCGGGCTGGTGGCGGGCCTGGCGCTGTTCATCGCCTTTTACGCCGGGTCGATCACGGTGTTTACCGATCAGCTGCATGCGTGGGAGCGCCACGACGCGCGCGGCCTGCCGCCGCAATCGATGGCGCTGGCCCAGCCCTTGATCGACGCGGTGTTGCAAGCCCATCCCGCGGCGGCCGACGGCTTCCGCCTGCAACTGCCGGGTCCCGACGAGCCGCGCCTGGTGTTGGCGTGGTACGAGGAGCGCAAGGCGGCCGCGGCGCTGACGCACCGCTTCAGCCTGTCGCAAGAGGGCCGCCTGGTCGAGCACGCGGCGCAGTCGGAGCTGGCCGCGCTGGTGTATCAGTTGCATTACACCGCCGGGTTGCCGCGCTCGTGGGGTATCTACGTGCTGGGCGTGGTGTGCGTGCTGTACGGCGTGGCGCTGCTTAGCGGCGTGCTCATCTACGCGCCGGCGATGACGAAAAACCTGTTCGCGCTGCGGGCGGGCAAGAATCTGAAACTGTTCTGGCAGGACGCGCACAACGCCATCGGCATGCTGTCGCTGCCGTTCCACGTGATCTTTGCCTGGAGCGGGGCGGTGCTGACGATTGGCACGCTGATGCTGGCGCCGTTCCAATTCCTGGTGTTCGACGGCAAATTGCTCAATATCATACAGCCCGAGCTGAGCCTGGCGGCGCACCCCGTCGAGACCGGCAAGCGCGCGCCGCTGCTGCCGGCGCAGGTCTTGCTGGCGCGCGCGCAGGCGGCGGCGCCGGGCATGGAGGCGAAGTCGATGCGCTACGACCACGTCGGCGACAGCAGTGTCCAGGTCGAAGTGTACGGTAGCCACGCCGGGCGCGCCCTCAACAACCAGGCCGGGGTGGCCTTGAACGGCAGCAGCGGCGCGGTGTTGCGCGTGGTACGGCCCGACAACATGAGCGCGGGCAACGCTTTCCTGCGCGGCCTGTCGGTTCTGCATTTCGGCAATTTCGGCGGCGCCGCGATGCAATGGGTGTACTTCGCGCTGGGGCTGGCGGGCGCCTTCCTGTTCTATAGCGGCAATTTACTGTGGGTCGAGGGGCGCCGCAAGCGCCACCAGCTTGAGCAGGCCCGCAACACGCGTCTGATGGCGCAGTTGACGCTGGGCGTCTGCCTCGGCTGCATCGCCGGCATCTCGGCGATCTTCCTGGCCAACAAGCTGGCGCCGCAAGGCTGGGGCGGCTTGGCCGTGTGGGAGGAGCGCGGCTACTATGGCGTGTTCCTGCTGAGCGTGGCGTGGGCGTTGGCGCGGCCGCCGGCGCGCGCCGGCCACGAATTGCTGCTGCTGTGCGCGCTGCTGACCGCGGCCATTCCGCTGGCCAACGGCTGGGCCAGCGGCGAGCATCTGCTGCGCACGCTGTGGCAGGGCCAGTGGCGGGTCTTCGCGGTCGACGCCGTGGCGCTGCTGGCGGCTGCTTGCTACTGGCGCATGGCGCGGGCGACGCTGCGCCGCGGCTTGGGCGGCGACCCGCATAGCGTGTGGGCCTTGCCGGTCGCCGCCGCCGCCGGCGCCCTTCCTTTTGCCGCCGCCGACGCCCGCGCGGCGCCGCAACGCTAACATGCCGGCGTTGCGCCTCGGCCGCCGTGGCCGTCGGCGAAAAACGCCGACGGCGAGCTGCCGAAGGTTTTCTTGAACATGGCCGAGAACGCCGACTGGCTGGCGTAGCCCAGTTCCTCGGCCACCTGCGCCAGCGGCATGCCGCGGGCGATCATCGGCGCGGCGTGCGCCAGCCGCACCTGCTGGCGCCACTGGCCGAAGCTCAGGCCCAGCTCGCGCTCGAACAGGCGCGCCAGCGTGCGCTCGGACGCGCCGACCTGACGCGCCCAGTCTTCCAGCGTCAGGTTGCTGCCGGGGTTGTCGAGCAAGCCGCCGCACAGGGCCTTCAGCCGCTTGTCCTCCGGCAGCGGCACGCGGATCGGCCGGGTCGCCGAGCGCCCCAGTTCGTCGAGGATCAGCGCCGCCAGCATCGCCTCGCGCGCCGGCGCCTCGCCCGGATCGAGCTGGCCCAGCGCGACGATCAGCTCGCGCAGCAGGCTCGACACTTCCAACACCTTGCAATCGGTGCCGGCGAACGGCGCCCGTTCGGCCAGCACGCACAGCGGGCGCAGTCGGGCTTTTTCCAACACCGTCACCTCGTGCACCACGTGCGGCGCGATCCAGATCGCCCGCAGCGGCGGCACGATCCAGCTGCTGTTCAAGGCCGTCACGCGCAGCACGCCCTCCAGCGCGAACGTGACCTGTCCCCAGCTGTGCTGGTGCGGGCTGAGGAACTCGTCGGCCTGCAGGTCGCGCGCGATCAGCGTCACCGGCCGCTCCGGAGTCGGGGCCTTGCCGGGCGGGCACGGGCGCGTGTGGGTCAGAATCGGGATGGCCATGCGCTTCCTGTTCGGGTTGGCGTAAATTCGATAAATTATGTCCCTTTATCTCGAAACAGTCGATGCCACTTTATCTACACTAGACCTACATACTAGATGCCGGGGTCAATATGAGCACAATAAGCTTGCGCCAGGACGCGCGCGTGATCGGCCTGGTCGGCCTGGCGCACGGCGTGTCGCATTTCTACCATCTGATTTTGGCCGCGTTGTTTCCATGGCTGAAACCGGCCTTCGGCCTGAGCTACGCCGAGCTGGGGCTGCTGATGACGTTTTTTTTCGTCGTCTCCGGCGTCGGCCAGGCGCTGGCCGGCTTCGTCGTCGACCGCGTCGGCGCGCGCGCCGTGCTGTTTTCCGGCGTCGCCATGCTGGGCCTGTCGGCGCTGCTGCTGGCCGGCGCCAACAGCTACCCGGCGCTGCTGCTGGGCGCCATGCTGGCCGGGATCGGCAACAGCGTGTTCCACCCGGCCGACTACACCTTGCTGAACCAGCGCGTGTCGCCGGCGCGCCTGGCGCACGGCTTCTCGGTGCACGGCATCAGCGGCAACATCGGCTGGGCCGCGGCGCCGCTGTTCCTGACCTTCGTCGCCAGCCAGGCCGGTTGGCGCCACGCGCTGCTGTACGCGGCGCTGCTGCCGTTCGCCGTGCTGCTGGTGTTGTTCCTGAACCGCGACGCGCTGCGCCCCGACGTCGTCGCCGCCCACCCGGCCGGGCGCGGTGGCGCCGGCACGCTGGCCTTCCTGCGCCTGCAATCGGTGTGGATGTGCTTTGCCTTCTTCCTGATCACCGCCGTCGCCCTGGGCGGCATCCAAAGCTTCGCCTCGGTCAGCCTGGTGGCGTTGTACGGCATGTCGCTGGCGTGGGCCACCAGCGCCTACACCGCCTACATGCTGGCGTCGGCGCTCGGCATGGCGCTGGGCGGATTCCTCGGCGCCAACAGCGGCCAGCACGACCGCACCATCGCCGTCGCGTTCGCCGTCGCGGCGCTGCTGGCGCTGTTGCTGGCCGCCGCCGTCGTGCCGGCCTGGGCCGCCGTGGCGCTGATGGGCGCGATTGGTTTCGCCGCCGGCATCGCCGGACCGTCGCGCGACCTGATGATCAAGGCGGCGGCGCCGAAGCACGCCACCGGCCGCGTCTACGGCGTCGTGTATTCCGGCCTCGACAGCGGTCTGGCGCTCGGCCCGCTGCTGTTCGGCGCGTTGATGGACGCCAACCGCCCGGCCTGGGTCTTCGTCTGCATCGCCCTGTTCCAGGGGCTGGCGATCGTCACGGCGGTGGGGCTGGGCGGCAAAACCCGCGCGGTGCAACTGCAAAACGCTTAGAATTGTCGGCATCTTGATAACCGAGCGGACCTGACCATGACTTTTGCTACCACCGACCTGTGCGACGACAACGGCCAATTGCTGGAGGACGGCAGGCTGGCCGTGCTGCCGCCGCTGTTTCGCCATTTCGGCAAACAAGTGCGCTTCAGCGGCCGCGTCACCACCCTGAAGGTCTTCGAGGACAACGCGCTGGTGCGCGCGATGCTGGAAACCCAGGGCAACGGCAACGTCCTCGTCATCGACGGCGGCGGCAGCCTGCGCCGCGCGCTGGTGGGTGGACAGCTCGGCCTGCTGGCGCAGGATAACGGCTGGTCCGGCATCGTCGTCGACGGCTGCATCCGTGACAGCGAGGAAATCGACGCCTGCGAAATCGGCGTGCGCGCGCTGGCCGCCCATCCGCGGAAAAGCGGCAAGAAAGGTGCGGGCGAGCGCAACGTGCGGGTCCACATCTGCGGCGTGCCGGTCAACCCGGGCGACTGGATCTACGCCGACGCCGACGGCATCCTGGTGGCGCAACAGAAGCTGGCCTAAGCCGGCGCGCTTGCGCCGGACAAAAAAATGCCCCGTATGACGACGGGGCATTTTTTTCGCGCGGCCGGGCGGCTGCCGCGCTAGAGCGATGATTACTTGGCTTTGCGGCGGCGGGCGACGAAGCCGATCATGCCCAAGCCGGCCAGCAGCATGGCGTAGGTATCGGCTTCAGGCACGGCCGACACTGGCGTGCCGAAGAAACCGGCGTGCGACAGGGCCGAACGGCTATCGGCCTTGACGCCGTTGGTGTCGTATTTAATGCTGGAAATGCCGCCGGCGACCAGGTTGCCGTTGAACAGGTACAGCGAGTAAGCGTTACCTTGTTTCAGACCCAGTACAAACGAGCCGGTCAGCGCTTTGTCGAAGTTGATGACGCCGTCATCGTTGTTGCCTTCGTTTTGCGAGAATGGATTCTTGAGGGCGCTGAAATTTTCGCTGCTGAAATAGGTGTTGGTCGAGAAGCCGAAGCCGCCGCGGGCGACGCTGGTGGCCATCTTGGCGTAAATGGTGTTGAGCTGGTTGTCCATGTTGCCGCTGTTGGCGCCGATGCAGGCGACATAACCCGGCTGGGTGTCGGTCAGCGTGGTGGCGCTGCATGACGGCAAACTTGCCGGAGCGGCGAAAGCTGGAGCGGCGGCGAAGCCGGCGATCAACAGCGCGGAGGCGATGATAGCTTGAATTCGTTTGTACATGATGTTTTCCCCGTAATGTGCCGTGGTAAATAAAAGTTGATGTATGTCAATTGATGTTAGCAATGATACCAGTATTTTTTGACCTTAAGCATAGTTTTGTTGAATATTTTTGGGGCCGCGGGCGGCTGGCGTTTCCTGCAACATAGGCTGGCGCTATTCGGGGGGGGGGGCTTGTGCGGGTGCGGTTTTTTCACGATGCGCGCGGCTTGTTTCACATTATGGAAAATTTCGGCGGGAGGATATTCCTTCACCTCCCACTACCAGGAATTTAGTGCCACATCGTGAAACCGCAATTTTAAGTGCATGAATAGTAAGACAATTCTTTCACTTGTATGTCTTATAGAAGACTATTGCTGCTACGCACAAATGGCCTATCATTTGTTGAACGGATTTTGTTTTCAATTTTTTGTGTGAATAGGAGGGCAACCATGGCAACGCGTGAACAGCAAGTGGCGGAACTGCAAGAAGACTGGGATGGCAACCCGCGCTGGAAGGGCGTGGTACGCAACTACACGGCCGACGACGTGGTGCGCCTGCGCGGTTCGCTGCGGATCGAGCACACGCTGGCCAAGCGCGGCGCGGAAAAGCTGTGGACGCTGCTTCAGCACGAACCCTTCGTCAACGCCCTGGGCGCGCTGACCGGCAACCAAGCCATGCAACAAGTCAAGGCCGGCTTGAAAGCCATCTACCTGTCGGGTTGGCAAGTTGCCGGCGACGCCAACAACGCCGGCGAAATGTACCCGGACCAATCGCTGTACCCGGCGAACTCGGTGCCGAGCGTCGTCAAACGCATCAACAACACCTTCACCCGCGCCGACCAGATCCAATGGTCCGAGGGCAAGGACGTCATCGACTTCTTCGCGCCCATCGTGGCCGACGCCGAAGCCGGCTTCGGCGGCGTGCTGAACGCCTACGAACTGATGAAATCGATGATCGACGCCGGCGCCGCCGGCGTCCACTTCGAAGACCAACTGGCGCCGGTCAAGAAATGCGGCCACATGGGCGGCAAAGTGCTGGTGCCAACGCGCGAAGCGGTGGAAAAACTGACCGCGGCACGCCTGGCGGCCGACGTCATGGGCACCTCGACGCTGGTGATCGCCCGCACCGACGCCGAAGCGGCCGACCTGCTGAGCTCGGACGTGGACGACAACGACCGGCCGTTCCGCACCGGCGAGCGGACCGTAGAAGGCTTCTACAAAACCCGTCCCGGCATCGGCCAGGCGATCGCGCGCGCGCTGGCGTACGCGCCGTACGCCGACCTGGTCTGGTGCGAAACCGGCAAACCGGACCTGGCCTTCGCGAAAAAATTCGCCGAAGCCGTGCGCGCCAGATTCCCCGGAAAAATGCTGGCGTACAACTGCTCGCCATCGTTCAACTGGAAAAAGAACCTCGACGACGCCACCATCGCCAAGTTCCAACGAGAACTGGGCGCGATGGGCTACAAATTCCAGTTCATCCCCCTGGCTGGATTCCACGCGCTCAACTACGGCATGTTCAACCTGGCGCACGGCTACGCCCGTCAACATATGAGCGCCTTCGTCGAACTGCAAGAAGCCGAATTCGCCGCCGCCGAAAAAGGCTTCACCGCCGTTAAACACCAGCGCGAAGTGGGCGCCGGCTACTTCGACGCCGTCACCCAAGCGATCCGGCAAGGGCAAAGTTCGACCCCGGCGCTGCATTGCGCGACCGAAGCCGAACAATTCTTCGACGTCAAAAAAGTTGCCTGAGGCAAGCCTACACCCCCGGGGGCCGGTCTCGACATGGCGCTTTTGTTGTTGGCTTGAAATGCGGTGGCGGGTTCGCGGGGCGTTCGCTTTCGAGCCCTGGGCCCGGGGTCGATGCGGCAACACCGTCATTTCGCGACCTGCCCCCGGGGTTGTTGCGTTGCCCCGCGCTGCGGCTTTTTTTGTCGTTGCCGGCCGTTCTGGTGGATAATGCTGGTAATTACGCGCTGTTTTCGCTGCCCTTTGCTTTTTCTTGACCATCCCTTTGTTCCGATGCCTCGCCTGGCGGGATCTGCAGCGCCCCTCTGATCATTATATTTTTATGGAATTACCAAGCTTATGTTGAGTTACCGCCACGCCTTTCACGCTGGTAATCACGCTGATGTATTGAAGCACTTTGTGCAGATCCAGCTGCTGCAGTACATGAATCAGAAAGATACGGCCTACAGCTATATCGATACCCATTCGGGCGCCGGCGTGTATGCGCTCGACGGCGGTTACGCGTCCAAGAACGCCGAGTTCGAAACCGGTATCGCGCCGCTGTGGGACCGCACCGACCTGCCGCCGGCGCTGGCCGAGTATGTCAATCTGGTCAAGGCGATGAATCCAAGCGGCAAGATGCGCTATTACCCGGGTTCGCCGTATTGCGCCGACCAGGTGATGCGCGAGGAAGATCGCCTGCGCCTGTTCGAGTTGCATCCGGCCGACGCCAAGATTTTGGCCGATAATTTTCGCAAGGTCGAGGCGCACGCCGCCGAGCAGGGCCAGCGCCCGAGTTCGCGCGGCCGCCGCGTGATGATCACCAAGGCCGACGGTTTCCTCGGCCTGAAGGCCTTGCTGCCGCCGCCGTCGCGCCGCGCGCTGGTCTTGATCGATCCGCCCTACGAAGACAAGATGGATTACCGCAAGGTCAAGGACACGCTGGCCGATGCGCTGGTGCGTTTTCCGACCGGCACTTACGCGGTCTGGTATCCGGTGCTGCAGCGCATGGAGTCGCGCCAGTTCGCGCCCAAGCTGAGCCAGTTGCCGGCCACCAATTGGCTACACGTGACGCTGACCGTCAACACGCCCGCGCCGGACGGTTTCGGCCTGCACAGCAGCGGCATGTATGTAATCAATCCGCCGTACACCTTGGAGCCGATGCTGCGTGAAATCATGCCGTACCTGGTGAAGGTGCTGGGCCGCGACGATGGCGCGAAATTCGAGCTGGAAGTCGGCTCCGGTCCAATGCGCGGCAAGGGCACCGGGCCGGTGCGGGCCTTGTCGTCGTTGCCGCGCGCGGGCGGTTCGCTGCGCCAGCCAGGCGCGGCGCCGGCGCGCAAGGACGGTTCGACGCCGCGTCCCGCCGCCACCAGCGGCCGTCCGAGCGGCCCGGCCACCGGCGGCGCCGCGCGTCCGGCCGGCAGCGGCGCGAGGCCGCCACGCAACACCGGACCGCGTCGTCCTTAAGTCGCTTATCAATAAAACCTGTTAAATCGCTAATGTGGCGTATAGTTTTGACTCAGGGGAGGGCGCAGTCCGCCAGCCCCCGGTCAAGCTGCAACCATGATGCGGCCAAGCGTGACTATCGTTGGCGGGGTATCCCATGACGACCGATGCAGCGACGTTAGTGCCAGTGCGACAACCATTTTTCAACCATTTCTTCCTGGCGCGACAGCCTATCCTGAATCGCGACCAGCGCCTGGTGGCGTACGAATTGTTGTTTCGTAACGCGCACTGCGATGCCGCCGACGTCGTCGACGACGCGGCCGCCACCGCCACCGTGATCGCCCACGCGTCCGACCTGGGTATGGAGCGGGTGGTGGGGCGGCAGTTGGCCTATATTAATGTCGATACGGTCGCTCTGATGAGCGACTTCATCCGTTTTCTTCCGAATAGTAAAGTTATCCTGGAAATCCTGGAAACCGTCAAGGCGACCCCGGAGGTGCTGGCGCGCGTGCGCGAGCTGAAGGCGGCCGGTTTCAAGTTCGCCCTCGACGACGTGGTGTCGGCCTCGGAGGACGTGCAAAAGCTGGCGCCGCTGGTCGATGTGATCAAGGTCGATATCCAGCACATGCCGTCGGACGCGCTGACGACGCTGGCGCTGTTGCTCAGCGGCTCGAAGCAAAAGTTGTTGGCCGAAAAAGTGGAAACGCTGGCCCAGTTCAAGCACTGCCTGGAGCTGGGCTTTGAATTTTTCCAGGGATATTATTTCGCCCGCCCTGTCATTTTGAGCGGCAAGAAAATCGCCCCGTTCGAGCTGGCGATCCTGCGTTTGCTCGACCTGGTCAACGCCGAGGCCGACAACGTCGAACTTGAACGCTGCATCAAGCACGACGCGCTGATCAGCCTGAACCTGCTGCGCCTGGTGAACACGCCGGCGGTCGGCGCGCGCGTGCGCATCGATACCTTGGGCCAGGCCCTGATCGTGCTGGGCCGGCGCCAGTTGCAGCGCTGGCTGCAGATCCTGCTGTATGTGAAGCCGGGCGCGGCCCAGCAATTCACGTCGCCGTTGTTGCAGCTGGCGACGACGCGCGGCAAGCTGCTTGAACTGATGATGGAGAAGTTGCGTCCGGGCCAGCGCAATTGCGCCGACGTCGGTTTTACCGTCGGCATCATGTCGCTGATGGACGCGCTGTTCTCAATACGGATGAGCGACGTCGTCGCCACCGTCAAGGTGCAAAACGAGGTGCGCGACGCCTTGCTGTTCCGCCGCGGCGACTATGGCAGCATGCTGAACCTGGTCGAGCGCGTCGAGAACGCCGAGTGCGGCCCGGAGCTGGTCGCCATCCTGCGCGGCCTGCGCCTGTCGGCCGCCGACTTGAACGCGATCCAGATTGCCGCATTCGAGTGGGTCAACGATTATGTCGACGGCGTCAGCCTGGCGCATTGACTACTGCGCCAGCAGCAGGAATACCGTCGGTTTCTTGTGGAACTCGGGCGCCTTGCCCGCGCCAAGCAGGCTTTTCCACTGCGCGCCCGTCATCGTTTTGATCGACTCCGTTTCCAGGCTCAGGTCGGTTGCCACGCAGATCAGCGTGCCGGCCTGGCAGTTGCCGACCAGCGCGTCGAGCATCGCCGCGTTGCGGTAGGGTGTCTCGATGAACAACTGGGTCTGCTTTTCGCCGCGCGAGCGGTTTTCCAGTTCCTTGATGCGTTTCGCGCGCAACGCGGCGTCGGTCGGCAGGTAGCCGTTGAAGGCGAAGCTTTGGCCGTTCAGGCCGCTCGCCATGACGGCCAGCAGTAGCGACGACGGCCCCACCAGCGGCTTGACGGTGATGCCGCGCTGGTGCGCCAGGCGCACCAGGTCGGCGCCGGGGTCGGCCACGGCCGGCACGCCGGCCTCCGACACCAGGCCGGCGTCCCGGCCGGCTAGCAGTGGCGCCAGCAGGCCCGCCAGCGCCTGCGCCGGCGTGTTGACGTTCAGCTCGGCGATGGCGATCTCCTGCAGCGGCTTGGCGAGCGGATGCTTGATGGCGATCAGTTTCAGGAAAGCCCGCGCGGTCTTGGCGTTTTCGGCGACGAAATAGTCGAGGCGCGCGGTGATCGCCCGTACGTTCTCGGGAATGATGTGGGCCAGCGCGTCGTCGGCGTCGTCGCTGCTGCCGAGGGTGTTGGGGATCAGGTACAAAGTGCCGGTGGTGTTGGTCATGGAGTGTTCAGTCTAATAGCGTGGTGAAAGCCGGCGGCGCCGCCAAGGGGTCGGACCCTCTGGCCCGAGCGCGGCACCTGCCCTTGGTTTGGCGCTTATTCGGCGAAAAAAGCCAGGCCGGCGTTGCGCAGCATGCCGGTCAGCGCGATCAGCGGCAGGCCGGTCAGCGCGGTCGGGTCGGTGCTCTCGATTTTTTCCAGGATGGCGATGCCCAGGCCTTCGTTCTTGGCGCTGCCGGCGCAGTCGTATGGCCGTTCGATGCGCAGGTAGGCGTCCAGTTCGGCGTCCGGCAGGTCGCGCACCGTGACGATGGTCTGGACGTCCTGGAGTTGCACCAGCGGTACGCTGTCGCGCCCGTCCAGTACGCACAGCGCGGTGTGGAAGACCACCCGGCGCCCGCGCATCGTTTGCAGTTGCAGCAGGGCGTTGGCGTGGTTGCCCGGTTTGCCGATCTGCGCGCCGTCCAGCGTGGCGACCTGGTCCGAGCCGATGACGATGCAGCCGGGCGTCTTGGCCAGCACCGCGGCGGCCTTCGCGTGCGCCAGGCGCAGCGCCGTCGCGCTCGGCGTTTCGCCGGCCAGCGGGCTTTCGTCGAGGTCGGGCGCGGCCACCTCGAAGGGCAGGCGCAGGCGGGATAGCAATTCCTTGCGGTAGGTCGAGGTCGACGCGAGAATCAAGCGGGAAGGGTGTGAAGTTGGTATCATTGCGTGTTCGGTGGCGACAAAGATTGCCGCGGATGGAAAAATGCCATAAACTCGGCGTCTGGCTGCGCGCCGGGAACTGAAATAATCTGTTCAGCCTTTGACTCGGCGATCAAAACCCTGTTATTATCGCAGGTTTTCCGGGGAAATTTTCTACCAATGAATGCTTTTGTGATCGACGCCTTTGACTTTTGTCGCATCAACGGGAGCCGCGAGGGTGTCACGCCTGTCGCCGAAATGACCCGGTTGATCAAGGATTGCGCTGACTCGTCGGGCTCGCTTGCCTGGCGCATCGACGGTGGCACCAGCAAGCTGGGTTATCCGCAGCTGACGCTGAGCGTCACCGGCACCGTCCAGCTGGAATGCCAGCGCTGCCTGAGTCCGTATGCGTACGACATTGACGCCTCGACCATCCTGGTGCTCGCCAAAGACGACGAGCACGCCGATGAGATCGAAGAAATTATCAACGACGAAAGCATCGACGTCATCGTTGGCAGCCGCACCATGGATGGCGCCGCGTTGATCGAAGACGAGGCCCTGCTGGCGCTGCCGCAGGTGCCCAAGCACGAGGTCTGTCCGGATTCGGCCCTGCTCGACTCGGCCACGACGGAAAAGAAGTTGCCGTTCGCGGGTCTGAAAGACTTTAAACCAGAATAAGTAGCAACAAAGAACGTGTCAAACGCGTGTAGTAATCGAGTATGGCAGTGTGTAGGGCAATGTAGTAGGTGTTAAACGATGTCGGTAAAGTAACTACTTTGCCGCTGGGATACTCGATTCGCATGTATTTGCTAGTCGATTGTGCTAAAATTTTAGAACTTATGTATTAGGAGTCATTACCATGGCAGTTCAACAGAACAAGAAAACCCCATCCAAGCGCGGCATGCACCGTTCGCACGACTTTTTGGTCGCGCCGCAATTGAGCGTCGAGCCAGTTACTGGCGAAACACACATGCGTCACCATATCAGCCCTAACGGCTTTTATCGTGGTCGCAAAGTGCTCAAAACCAAAAACGACGAGTAATCGACGTTTTTGTTGGGTAAGATGAAAGCGGCGTTGCGTGGTTTTTCGACGTGGCGCCGTTTTTTCTTTTTCATCGGCTGCAATCCTCTTTTGCATACCGTCATTTTGAATCACGCTGACTCTGGCTGGCTCCTGCTTTCGCATACGCCCAAGTCGTATGGTCATCTTGCCGCGGCACTTCCCCAGCGGTACTGAATCAAAACAATGACAATCAAAATCTCTATCGACTGCATGGGCGGCGACCACGGTCCCTCCGCCACCATTCCTGCGGCAATTTCCTTTCTGAGTAACGAACCCGAGGCTGAACTGATTCTGGTCGGTTTGCAGGACGTTATTCGCGCCGAATTAAAGAGGCACAAGGTCGACGCGCATCCGCGCTTGTCGATTGTGCACGCTTCCGAACAAATCACGATGGACGATCCGCTCGAAGTCGCCCTGCGCCGCAAGAAGGACTCGTCGATGCGCGTGGCGATCGAGCTGGTCAAGGACGGCAAGGCCCAGGCCTGCGTCTCGGCGGGCAACACCGGCGCCCTGATGGCCGTTTCCCGCTACGTGCTCAAAACCATGGCCGGGGTCGACCGGCCCGCCATCTGCAGCATCTTGCCGAACCAAAAAGACCGCCCGACCTACATGCTGGACCTGGGCGCGAACGTCGATTGCGAGCCGCACCATCTGCACCAGTTCGCCATTATGGGTTCGGTGCTGGTCAGCGCCATGGAGGGCATTGCCCGCCCGACCATCGGCCTGCTCAACGTCGGCACCGAGGACATCAAGGGCAACGACGTGGTCAAGCAAACGGCCAAGCTGTTGCGGGCGGACCATGAGCGCGGCGCCCTGAACTTCTTCGGCAACGTCGAAGGCAACGACATCTTCAAGGGCACGGTCGACATCGTCGTCTGCGACGGTTTCGTCGGCAACGTCACGCTCAAGGCGGTCGAGGGCATGGCGCGCTTCTTCAAGAACGTCGTCACCACCGAGTTCAAGCGCACGCCGCTGACGATGCTCGGCGCGCTGGTCGGCCGCGGCGCCTTGAAGTCGATTTCCAACCGCCTCAATCCGTCGCGCTACAATGGCGCCGGCCTGCTGGGCCTGCGCGGCCTGGTCATCAAGAGCCATGGCGGCGCCGACGCCTATTCGTACGAGTGGGCCATCCGGCGCGCTTTCGATGCCGCAAAAAACGACGTGCAAGCGCACCTGTCGACGATGATCGCCGAGCTGATGCCGCGCATGCCAACGCAGGAAGAACCAAGCTCAACTATTTAGTGGACGGGTAATTGCATGACTTTGTACAGCAAAATTATCGGCACCGGCAGCTACCTGCCCGAACGGCGCGTGACCAACCAGGACCTGGCCGAGCAACTCGCGGCCAAGGGCATTGAAACCTCGGACGAGTGGATCGTCTCGCGCAGCGGCATTTCGGCGCGCCACTACGCGGCGCCGGAGCAAAACTCCTCCGACCTGGGCGTCGCGGCGGCCAAGAGCGCGCTGCAGATGGCCGGCTTGCAGGCGAACGACCTGGACCTGATCATCGTCGCCAGCTCGACCCCGGATTTCTTCGGCAGCTTCCCCAGCACCGCCTGCATCGTTCAAAACAAACTCGGCATCACCAACCACTGCGCCGCGGTCGACGTCCAGGCCGTCTGTAGCGGCTTCGTCTACGCGGTCGCCACCGCCGACAGCTTCATCAAGTCGGGCATGCACAAAAACGTGCTGGTGATCGGCGCCGAAGTGTTTTCGCGCATCCTCAACTTCGACGACCGCGGCACCTGCGTGCTGTTCGGCGACGGCGCCGGCGCGATCGTCATGGCGGCCTCGCACGAGCCGGGCATCCTGGCCGCCAAGTTGCACGCCGACGGGCGCCAGTCGCACATCCTCAGCGTGCCGGGCAGCGTCGCCGGCGGCGCGGTGGCGGGCAGCGCCTTCCTGCACATGGACGGCCCGGCGGTGTTCAAGCTGGCCGTCTCGGTGCTGGAAAAAGTCGCGCTCGAAGCGCTGGCGCACGCCAACATGACGGCCGACCAGATCGACTGGCTGATCCCGCACCAGGCCAACATCCGCATCATGAACAGCACCGCCAAGAAGCTCGGCCTGCCGCTGGAAAAAATGGTCGTCACCGTCGACCAGCACGGCAACACCTCGGCCGCCTCGATCCCGCTGGCGCTGGACATCGCCGTGCGCGACGGCCGCGTCAAAAAAGGCGACAACGTGATGATGGAAGGCGTAGGCGGCGGCTTCACCTGGGGCGCCGTCTTGGCGAGGATGTAGGGTTTTGGCGTTCCCGCCAGGACCCGCCCGCATGTAAAAAAAACCGGGGACAGACCACGTTTTCCAAGCAATAAATTGCTTGGAAAACGTGGTCTGTCCCCAAACTGGAAAGAGACCAGCATGACTCAATTTGCATTTGTTTTTCCCGGCCAGGGTTCGCAGGCAATCGCGATGCTCGACGGTTTCGCCGGCAACCCGGTGGTTGCGCAAACCGTTGCCGAAGCGTCCGACGCGCTGCAGTTTGACCTGGGCAAGCTGATCGCCGAAGGTCCGAAAGAAGAACTCGACCTGACCACCAACACCCAGCCGGTGATGCTGACGGCCGCCGTCGCCGTCTACCGCGCCTGGATCGCCGCCGGCGGCGCGCTGCCGACGCTGGTCGCCGGCCACAGCCTGGGCGAATATTCGGCCCTGGTGGCCGCCGGCGTGATCGCCTTCAAGGACGCGCTGCCGCTGGTGCGCTTCCGCGCCCAGGCGATGCAGGAGGCGGTGCCGGTCGGGCAGGGCACGATGGCCGTCGTACTCGGCCTGTCCGACGACGACGTGCGCGCCGCCTGCCTGGAGGCGGTCGCCGCCGACCCGGCCTGGGTGGTCGAACCGGTCAACTTCAACGCGCCCGCGCAAGTGGTCATCGCCGGCCACACCGCCGCCGTCGAGCGCGCCTGCGAACTGGCCAAGGCCAGGGGCGCCAAGCGGGCGATGCGCCTGCCGGTGTCGGCGCCGTTCCATTCGTCGCTGCTGAAGCCGGCCTCGGACCGCTTGCGCGAGTACATGGCCGAACTGCACTTCAACGCGCCGCGGATCGCCCTGATCAACAACGTCGACGTCAGTGTCGTCAACGATCCGGCCGGCATCAAGGACGCGCTGGTGCGCCAGGCCGCCAGTCCGGTGCGCTGGGTCGAGACGATGCAGAAGGTCGCCGCCGACGGTATCACCCAGGTGGTCGAGTGCGGCCCGGGCAAGGTGCTGATGGGCTTGACCAAGCGCATCGACGCCACCCTGGTCGGTGACGCCATCGTCGACCAGGCTTCATTGGAACGCTTGCTGACATCGCTCAACTGATTTTCGCCTGCTTGATGCAGTATCCACATTTAGTGAAGGACATCCATGAATTTAGTTAATCAAGTCGCCCTGGTCACCGGCGCCTCGCGCGGCATCGGCCGCGCCATCGCCGAGGAACTGGCCCGGCAGGGCGCCAAAGTGGTCGGCACCGCCACCACCGAGGCCGGCGCCGCCGCCATTTCCGAGTATCTGGCCGCCATCGGCGCCGACTGCGGCAAGGGCGTCGTGCTCAACGTCACCGACCCGGCGCGCTGCGCCGCGGTGGTCGACGACGTGCAGAAAAGCTACGGCAGCCTGTCGATCCTGGTCAACAACGCCGGCATCACGCAAGACCAGCTGGCCATGCGCATGAAGGACGAGGAATGGGACAGCGTCATCTCGACCAATCTGTCGGCGGTCGGGCGCCTGTCGCGCGCGGTGTTGCGCGGCATGATGAAGGCCAAGGCCGGCCGCATCATCAGCATCACCTCGGTGGTGGCGTCGTCGGGCAATCCGGGGCAGATGAACTACGCGGCGGCCAAGGCCGGCGTCGAGGGCATGAGCCGGGCGCTGGCGCGCGAGATCGGCAGCCGCAACATCACCGTCAATTGCATCGCCCCCGGTTTCATCGACACCGACATGACCAAGGCGCTCAGCGCGGAGCAGCACGCCAGCTTGCTGACGCAAATTCCGCTGGCGCGCCTGGGCACGCCGGAAGATGTCGCCGCCGCCTGCGCCTTCCTGGCGTCGCCGCAAGCGGCGTATATCACCGGCAGCACGCTGCACGTGAATGGCGGCATGTATATGAATTGATGCGGCGGCGCGGCTGGTCGGCCGTTCCGCCGGGCAGGGGGCGGCGGGCCTTTTCGGGCAATCACATCTTTTAGCAGCAGGTTCGGTCGAGTTAGCAGCAGTCACCGAAATTAGTATTGGAACGCGCAAACCTGATAAAATGCGCGCACTTTCCGTAACACACACAATGGAGCCATAACATGTCGGATATCGAACAACGCGTTAAGAAAATCGTCGCTGAGCAACTGGGCGTAGCTGAAGCAGACATCAAGATCGAATCCTCGTTCGTCGATGACCTCGGCGCCGATTCGCTGGATACCGTCGAACTGGTCATGGCACTGGAAGACGAATTCGAAATGGAAATCCCTGACGAGCAAGCTGAAAAGATCACCACCGTGCAACAGGCGATTGATTACGCCACTGCACACGTCAAGGCCTAAAGCTGTCTGACCGACTTCAGGAGAATCGCTTGAGCCGTTCTAAAAACCGTCGCGTAGTTATCACCGGCCTGGGTTGCGTTTCACCTGTCGGCAATTCCGTTGCCGAGGCGTGGAGCGCAATCCTCGAGGGTAAATCGGGTATCGCCAGCATCACCAAGTTTGATGCGCAACCCTTTACGACCCACTTTGCAGGCGAAGTCAAAGGCTTCAATATCGAGGATTACATCCCCGGTAAAGACGCCCGCCATATGGATACCTTTATCCATTACGGCATGGCCGCCGGCATCCAGGCGATGCAAGACTCCGGTCTGGTCGTCACCGAGGAAAACGCCGAGCGTATCGGCGTCATCATCGGCTCGGGCATCGGCGGCTTGCCGTTGATCGAAGACACCAAGGCCGAGTACGAGAAGCGTGGCCCGCGCCGCATTTCGCCGTTTTTCGTGCCTGCCTCGATCATTAACATGATCTCTGGCAACCTTTCGATCAAATATGGTTTGAAGGGCCCGAACCTGGCGATCGTGACCGCTTGCACGACCGGTTTGCACAGCATTGGCGCGGCCGGCCGCTTGATTGAATACGGCGACGCCGACGTCATGATTGCCGGCGGTGCCGAATCGACCGTGTCGCCGCTGGGTCTGGGCGGTTTCGCCTCGGCCCGTGCCTTGTCGACCCGCAACGACGATCCGGCGACGGCGTCGCGTCCCTGGGACCGCGACCGCGACGGCTTCGTGCTGGGCGAGGGCGCCGGCGTCATGGTGCTGGAAGAGTACGAGCACGCGGTGGCCCGTGGCGCGAAGATCTACGCCGAACTGCTGGGTTTTGGGATGAGCGCTGACGCTTATCACATGACCTCGCCGCTGGAAGACGGTAGCGGCGGTAGCAAGTCGATGATCAACGCGCTGGCCAACGCCGGCGTGAACCGCGACCGCGTCGATTACGTCAACGCGCACGGCACCTCGACGCCCCAGGGCGACGTTGCCGAGGTGGCGGGTATCAAGCGCACCTTCGGCGAGCACGCCGGCAAGCTGGTGGTCAATTCGACCAAGTCGATGACCGGCCACTTGTTGGGCGGCGCAGGCGGCCTGGAGGCGGTATTCACCGTGTTGGCGATGCACCACCAGGTGTCGCCGCCAACGATCAACATCTTCAACCAGGATCCGGCTTGCGATCTTGACTTCTGTGCCAATACGGCGCGGAATATGAAGATCGATATCGCGGTGAAGAACTCGTTCGGCTTCGGCGGTACCAACGGTACCCTGGTGTTCGGTAAGATCTGAACTTTTTAGCGCTCACTCCGGTCAAATCGGATGAGCGCTGATTCGGTGCTGGCGTTCGCCAGCACCTGAATTTGCCCGGCATGTTGCCGGCGCGCCTGACGTATTCCCTTTCTCTAAGAGTGCCATGTCGATTGCGGTGTCTGCCGTCGTGCGTCCGTCCGTCTGCCTGCGCCTGTTGTCGGCCGCACTGGCCGTCTGCGCGCTGGCGGCCGGCGCGGCGCTGGCCGGCGGCGGCCACAGGCTGGGCCTGCTTGGTGCCGGCGCCAGCGTGCTGGGCGGGTTGTTGTGCCTGTTTTTTCCGGACCAAAACACAAAGCCGCGCCGGATTGACATTTCCGGTGTCGGACAAATTCGGCAGACGGTATACCTAGGCATGGCCGGCGGGGCCGCGTGCGCAGCCGTTCTGATGCCGGGATCGACCTTGTGGCCCGGCTTGTTGCTGCTGCGCTTGCGCGGCGATGACGGTGCCGTGTTGGCGCTGCTGCTGTGGCCCGGCAACGTGGCCGGCGCGGCGTTCCGTCCGCTTGCCGTGGCTTGCCGTTGGATAGCCGCTCGCGCTGGGGAAGTGGGAGAAAAAAATCAGAATGACTGAACTTCTTGCAACGGGCCAACTCTATAACTATAACGGCGCCCGCGCTGCATGCCACCAAGGACATCGGGAGTGAGGACAGAACGTGAGTGTGATCAGCTGCTGGTCGAGCGTGTCCAGTCGGGCGACAAACGGGCATTTGACGTCCTGGTGTCAAAGTATCAGCGCAGGCTGATGCGCTTGGTGTCGCGCCTTGTGCACGACCCGGCGGAGGCCGAAGATGTGGTACAGGAGACTTTTATTAAAGCGTACCGGGCCTTGCGGCATTTCCGCGGCGACTCCGCGTTTTACACGTGGTTGTACCGGATCGGCATCAACACGGCCAAAAATTTCCTGGTCACCCAGGGCCGGCGCACGCCGACGTCCACCGACACCGACGCCGAGCAGGCCGAGGCCTTCGACGACGGCGACAACCTGCGCGACATCAATACCCCAGAGTCCATGCTCGCCAGCAAGCAGATCGCCGAAACCGTCAACGCCGCGATGGACCTGCTGCCGCTGGAGTTGCGCACCGCCATCGTGCTGCGTGAAATCGAAGGTCTTAGCTACGAGGAAATTTCCGACATCATGGCCTGCCCGATCGGCACCGTGCGCAGTCGTATTTTTCGCGCCCGCGAAGTCATTGCGGAAAAATTACGACCTTTATTGGATATGCCGGTTGACAAGCGTTGGTAAGACAGTGATTATTTGCAATAAGACTGTGATTATTGGCAATTGAGATGCGACTTTGGCAATTCTGGTCCGCGCCCGGTTTTTTTCGCACGAAACGCTCTTGAGATGGCAGGAAAAATGTGATGGACACGCAAAAACAGCTGCACGAAACGATCTCGGCCCTGGCCGACGGTGAACTGGCGGCCAGCGAAGTCGAGCTGGCCTTCGCGGCGCTCGACACGCCCGAGGGGCGTGCGGCTTGGAGTGCGTATCATCAAATTGGCCATACGCTGCGATCGGACGGTTGCGGCGGCGAATTGAGCGAGGGCTTCGCCGCGCGCATGGCGACGGCGCTGGCGGCCGAGCCGCCGCTGCTGGCGGCCGAGCCGCCGCTGCGCGCGCCCTTGCCGTCGCCAGCCAGCGGCGCCGACGGCGCCAGCGCCGCGCCGGACCGCGTTACCAGCCTACCCTGACGGTGTGGCCGCCAACGTCGGTTTGGATAAGGCCGCTCAGTTGGCGGGCCGGCCACGCCGAAAATCAAGCCAAGGCAAAGAGCCTGGGGCCAGACCTCCAGGTCTGACCGCGGGGTTGCGCCGTGGGTTTTAATTATTCCACCATCTGCCCCCCTTGAAAAAACGCCGCCGCACAATACCTTGTGTGGGCGGCAAGTTCTGTTTTCGCTTACCATGGCTATAGCCTTATGCCATGCAGCGACAGGGCGCCCAGCGCACTCTTCCATTCCAGGCCCAAGATACCCAATATACTCACACGATACCGTCCATGAAAAATAAAATCTCCGTTGGTGGCAAGACTCTTTCCGCGTTGCTGATCAGCGCCGGCATGGTATTCGCGCCGGCCGTACTCGGCGTGGCCCCCACCGCGCAGGCGGCAGCCGCCGTCGCCGGCTTGCCCGATTTCACCGACCTGATCGAGAAGGTCGGTCCCGCCGTCGTCAACATCCGCACCACCGAGCGCATGAAAATGGGCCGCGGCCAGGGCCAGGGCGGGCAGGGCGCGCCGGGCGAAGAGGAAATGCAGGAATTCCTGCGCCGCTTCTTCGGTGGTGGCGCCGCCCCGGCGCCGTCGCCGTCGCCGCGCCAGCAGGCCCCGCGCGGGCGCCGCGCCGTGCCGCAGGAGGAGCAGGTCCAGCGTGGCGTCGGTTCCGGCTTCATCATTTCGGCCGACGGCTACGTGCTGACCAACGCCCACGTCGTCGACGGCGCCGACGAGGTCTACGTGACGTTGACCGACAAGCGCGAATTCAAGGCCAAGGTGCTGGGCGCCGACGCCCGCACCGACGTCGCCTTGCTGAAGATCGACGGCGGCAACCTACCGCGCCTGTCCATGGGCGATTCGAACAAGATACGCGTCGGCGAATGGGTGATCGCGATCGGTTCGCCGTTCAATCTGGAAAACACCGTCACCGCCGGTATCATCTCGGCCAAGTCGCGCGACACCGGCGACTACCTGCAACTGATCCAGAGCGACGTCGCGGTCAATCCCGGCAATTCCGGCGGGCCCCTGATCAATATGCGCGGCGAGGTGATCGGCATCAATTCGCAGATCGCCACCCTGTCCGGCGGCTATAACGGCATTTCGTTCGCGGTGCCGATCGACGAGGCGATGCGCGTTGGCGAGCAGCTGAAGAAATCGGGCAAGGTCACGCGCGGGCGTATCGGCGTGCAAATCGGCGAGCTGACCAAGGAAGTGGCCGAATCGCTGGGGCTGAAGAACGCCCAGGGCGCGCAGGTGTCGATGGTCGAGCCGGGCGGCCCCGCGGACAAGGCCGGCATCAAGGCCGGCGACATCATCCTGAAGTTCAACGGTGTCGCGGTGGAGCGTTCGTCCGACCTGCCGCGCCTGGTTGGCGGCACCGCGCTCAACAGCCGCGCCACCGTCACGCTGTGGCGCAAGGGCGCGCAGCAGGACGTGCCGGTCACCATCGTCGAGCTGGAGGGCGACAAGGTGGCCAAGAAGGCCGGCGGCAAGACGCCGGGCGACGAAGCGCCGAGCAACGCGCTAGGCTTGACGGTGAGCGACCTGACGCCGGTCAAGAAGAAGGAGTTGTCGCTGGAGGTCGGCGTGCTGGTCGAAGCGGCCGACGGCGTCGCCGCGCGCGCCGGCGTGCAGCCGGGCGACGTGATCCAGCAAGTGAACAATATCGAGGTGCGGGACGCCAAGCAGTTCAACGCCGTCGTCGCCAAGCTCGACCCGAACAAGTCGTCGGTGGTGCTGGTGCGGCGCGGCGACGTGTCGCAGTTCGTGTCGCTGCGTCCGTCGGCGGGCAAGTAAACGGTATTTCGTAGATACTATGAATGAAGGCGGGTCGGCAAAAGACGCAAATTAATCCTAAAGTGAAGGTTCGAAGAATCAACTTAGGAGAAAATCATGCAA
>NZ_JBJXIB010000029.1:0-47352 GCF_046115965.1 Janthinobacterium sp. CG_23.3
GGGGGGGAGATGTCCGGTTGTCTGATGGGGGTGCGTGCCATGAGGGGAGTGTGGGGGGTGGGCGTGGGGTGCGCGGGTGGGGGGGGGGGTGCGGGGGGGGCGGGGTCTGGGGCGGCGCCGGCGGTGGTCAAGAACCTCCACGGCAACCACTGGTCCTACGAGGGCGAAAGCGGGCCGGCCAACTGGAGCAAGATCAATTCCGACTGGACCCGCTGCGGCACCGGCTCGCGCCAGTCGCCGATCGACATCCGCGACGGCATGAAGGTCGACCTGGAACAGATCAGCTTTGACTACAAGCCGTCCTCGTTCAACGTCGTCGACAACGGCCACACGGTGCAGGTCGGCGTCGGCGGCGGCAACTACCTGACGGTGCAGGGGCGCATGTACGAGCTGGTGCAATTCCACTTCCACCGTCCGTCGGAGGAGCGCATCAACGGCAAGGGCTATGAAATGGTGGTGCACCTGGTGCACAAGGACGCCGAGGGCAAGCTGGCGGTGCTGGCGATCCTGCTGGAACGGGGCCGCCCGCAAAGCACCATCCAAACCGTGTGGAACAACCTGCCGCTGGAAAAGCACGAGGTGGCGTCGCCGTCCATCGTGCTCGATCCGATGGAGATGCTGCCGCAGCGGCGCGACTATTTCACCTATATGGGCTCGCTGACCACGCCGCCGTGCAGCGAGGGCGTGCTGTGGCTGGTGATGAAGGAGCCGCAACAGGCGTCGCCGGCGCAGATGGCGCTGTTCAGCCGCCTGTATCCGCTGAACGCGCGGCCGATCCAGACCAGCTCGGGGCGCATGATCAAGGAATCGAATTAGGCGTAATGTGGTCGTCGTGGGTCGGGTTAGCCCGTATGGGCGTAAGCCGACCGGCGTCGGCGGCGGCCCGGCGTCGGCTGACGCTGGCCTCGGCGGCCCCCGCGTCCGACCGACGCTTGGTTCCGGCTGCGGCGCCTAGCCCGCGACGATGCGCTGCAGGCCGGTCCATTCGGCGCCGGCGGCCAGCACGTCCGGTTCGATCAGCGCCGCCTCGACGCAGACGAAGCGGCGGTATTCCTCGTCTTCCATGTCGGTCAGCGCGGCCGCGTCGGCGGCGCCCGGATTCCACACCACCGCGTCGGTGAAGCCGTCTTGCTCCAGGCGCAGGCTGGCGTCGCCGCCGCGCAGCGTCAGCGCCACCGGCAACTGGTAGTAAATCCGGTCCAGCTTGTCGCTGAAAGCCAACGCCGGGGTTTCCTGCAGCGCCACGGCGCCGTTCTCGTCGCAATAGCGCACATGCTGCAGGCCGGCCAGTTCGCAGTGTTCCAGCTGGTCGACCAGGAAATAGCTGTGCAGCGCCGCCGAGAACGGGAACGCTTCGGTGCCGCTGTTGAGCACGCTAAACGACAGGTTCAGGCCGTCGCCGTGCAGCGCCACGCGCAACGTCAATTCGAAGGCGAACGGCCAGGCCGCCGCCAACTCGGGCGGCAGGTCGGCGGCGGCCAGGCTGAACCGGGCGAACTCGTCCTCGCCGTCGCGGCCGCCGCCGCTCAGGCGCCAGTGGCACACGCGCGCGAAGCCGTGGCGCAGGCCGTCGCCGCGGGCGCCGAATTGCGGGAAGATCAGCGGCACGCCGCCGCGGATGGCGCGGCTGCCGTCCAGCGCCGAGCGGGCGCTGCGGAACAGGCGCTCGCGCCCGTCCGCCGTTTGCCACGAGACCAGGTGGCCGCCGTACAGCGTGACGATGGCCTGGGCGCCGTCGGCGGCGCTGATGCGCACCGCCGGCAGCTTGCCGAATTCAATCATTTGCATCGGAAGTCCTTGTGCGTTTAGGTCTGGCGGCTTTTCGCCAGCGGCGGGTTTTTGGCGAAATAGCGCCGGATGCCGGTGACGATGGCCTCGGCCAGCTTGTCCTGGTAGGCGTTGTCGGTCAGTTTGGCCTCTTCCTCCGGGTTCGAGATGAACGCCGTCTCGATCAGGATGGAGGGAATGTCGGGCGCCTTCAACACCGCGAAGCCGGCCTGCTCGACCGAACCCTTGTGCAGCCGGTTGATGCCGCCGATTTCGTTGAGCACGGCCTTGCCCAGCTTCAGGCTGTCGTTGATCTGCGCCGTCGTCGACAGGTCGAACAGCACGCTGGCGAGCTGCTTGTCCTGGCTCTTGTTGATGTTGACGCCGCCGATCGAGTCGGCCAGGTTTTCCTTGTTCGCCAGCCAGCGCGCCGCCGTCGAGCTGGCGCCTTTTTCGGACAGCACGAACACCGACGAGCCGCGCGCGCTGGGTTCGACGAAGGCGTCGGCGTGGATCGAGACGAACAGGTCGGCTTGCACCTTGCGCGCCTTTTCCACGCGCATCCCCAGCGGCACGAAAAAGTCGGCGTCGCGGGTCATCATCACGCGGATGTTCGGCTGCTCTTCCAGCTTGGCCTTGAGGCGCTTGGCGATGGCCAGCACCACGTCCTTCTCGCGGCTGCCGCCGCGGCCGCTGGCGCCGGGGTCCTCGCCGCCGTGGCCGGGGTCGAGCGCGATGGTGATCATGCGCAGCACCTTTTGCGGCGCCGCCGGCTTGCCGTCGGGCCGGCGTTCGGGCTTGTGCTCGGGCTTGGGCGGCGCCGCCTCGGCCACGTCGGGCTTGGCAAGCTCCGGCAACGGCTGCGGCGCCACCGCAACCGGCGCCGGCGGCGCCGGCTGCTCCGGCGCGGCCGTCGTCAGCGGCGGTTTGGCGTCGCTCGACCATTCGCGCTTCTCGATCATGGCGGCGATCAGGTCCGGCTGGCGCACCGGGTACAGGTCGAAAATCAGGCGGTGCTGGTAGGCGCCGACCGGGGCCAGCGTAAACACCTGCGGCTTGACCTCCTCCTTCAGGTCGAACACCAGGCGCACCACGTTGGGCCGGTTCTGGCCGACCCTGACCTGCTGGATGTACGGGTCGCCCGACTGGATCTTGGCGACCAGGCCCTTCAAGGTCGGATTCAACTCCAGCCCCTCGATGTCGACGACCATGCGTTCGGGCTCCTTGACGATGAAGTGGGTGACCTTGAGCACGCTGTCGTTTTCCAGCGTGACGCGGGTATAGTCCTCGGCCGGCCAGACCCGCACCGCGAGGATTTGCGCGGCGTGGGCGGCGTGCGGCGCCAGCACCGACAGCAGCAGGGTGGCGCCGGCCTTGAGGACGGTGCGCCGGGTTACGGGCTGGGCGCTCACAGATTGGGGGCGAATTTGAGGCGTTGGAGGCATGACAGACCCAGTTCAGACGACGCTTGCAATTTTACATCACGGCCCTGGCCCGCCACTTCCAGGTAAATATCCAGGTCGGCCGGCGGCAGCACCGGCTCGGCCTTCTCCGGCCACTCGACGATGCAGATGTTGGCGCCGTCGAAGTCCTCGCGAAAGCCGGCGTCGAGGAATTCCTCCGGGCTGCCCATGCGGTACAGGTCGAAATGGATGACGTTGACGTCGCGCCCGTCCAGCGCCACGCGGTACGGCTCGGACAGGGTGTAGGTCGGGCTTTTGACGTGGCCGGCGTGGCCGGCCGCGTGCAGCAGCGCGCGCGTCAGCGCGGTCTTGCCGGCGCCGAGGTCGCCGTGCAGGTAAATCGCCAGGCCGGGCGCCAGCGCGCGCGCCAGCGCGGCGCCCAGGGCGGCGGTGCCGGCTTCGTCGTGGAGGTGGGCTGTAAAATGCTGCATCGAATAGAATGTCGTCTAATTGTCCGGGTGTCCGCGGTTGCGGCCTTGCCCATTGTAACCGCGAGTGAAACCGAAGTCCGAGCATGCCTGCCAACCAAACCGATTTAGCCGACCTGGCGCGCACCATCAAAAGCTGGGGGACGCAGCTGGGCTTCGCCGAAGTGCGCATCGCCGACGTCGACCTGGCGCACTGCGAGGCCGGCCTGCAAGCCTGGCTGGACGCCGGTTTCCACGGCGACATGGATTATATGGCAAGCCACGGCATGAAGCGCGCCCGTCCGGCCGAACTGGTGCCCGGCACGGTGCGCGCCATCTGCGCGCGCATGGACTACCTGCCGGCGGCGCTGGCGCCGGACTGGCGCGCGGCCGAGGCGGCGCGCCTGGCCGAGCCGGGCGCCGCCGTGGTCTCGGTGTACGCCCGCGGCCGCGACTACCACAAGGTGATGCGCGCGCGCCTGCAGCAGTTGGCCGAGCGCATCCGCGGCGTCGCCGGCGAGTTCGGCTTTCGCGTCTTCACCGACTCGGCGCCGGTGCTGGAGGCGGCGCTGGC
This sequence comes from Janthinobacterium sp. CG_23.3, assembly GCF_046115965.1. NCBI lineage: Bacteria > Pseudomonadati > Pseudomonadota > Betaproteobacteria > Burkholderiales > Oxalobacteraceae > Janthinobacterium > Janthinobacterium sp. CG_23.3. Next base: position 4,212 of record NZ_JBJXIB010000029.1, read on the forward strand.
CGAGAAGGCCGGCCTGGGCTGGCGCGGCAAGCACACGCTGTTGATCAACCGCCAGGGCGGCTCCTTCTTCTTCCTCGGCGAAATTTTGGTCGACCTGGCGCTGCCGGTGGACGCGCCGGAGACGCCGCACTGCGGCCAGTGCCAGGCCTGCATCACGGTGTGCCCGACCCGGGCCATCCTCGGGCCGGGGCGGGTCGACGCGCGCCGCTGCATCTCCTACCTGACGATCGAGCTGAAGGACAGCATCCCGGTCGAGCTGCGCCCGCTGATCGGCAACCGCGTCTACGGCTGCGACGATTGCCAGACCGCCTGCCCGTGGAACAAGTTCGCCCAGCGCGCGCTGCTGCCCGACTTCGACGAGCGCCACGGCCTGGGCCGGGCCTCGATGGTCGAGCTGTTCGCCTGGACCGAGGACGAGTTCAACAAGCGCATGGAGGGCAGCGCGGTGCGCCGCATCGGCCACCAGCGCTGGTTGCGCAACCTGGCCGTCGGCATGGGCAACGCCGCCGAACAGGCCAAGGGCGCGCCGGCGATTGTCGCCGCGCTGGAGTCGCGCCGCGGCGACGCCTCGGCGCTGGTGCGCGAGCACGTCGAATGGGCGCTGGCGCGCCACCGCTGAACCGCGGCCCGCCGAAACCTCATTTGTAGGACGGCCTAGCGCGGCGTAACCCGACACGTCCGCGGCGGTCGATAGGTCGGCGTCCCGGCCTACTTCAACAACCCGGCCAGTTCGACGGCGGTCTTGACGTGCATCTTGTCGAAGATGTTGGCGCGGTGCACCTCGACCGTGCGCATGCTGATGCCCAGCTTGTCGGCCACCACCTTGTTCATTTTGCCGGCCAGGATCAGTTCCAGCACTTCGCGTTCGCGCGCCGACAGCGTCGCCAGGCGCGCGTGCACCGCCGCCAGTTCGCCGGCCTGGCGCGCGCCGGCCAGGCCCTGCTCGACCCGGTCCATCAGGGCGTTGTCGTTGAACGGCTTCTCGAAAAAGTCGAAGGCGCCGCGCTTGAGGCTGTCGACCGCCATCGGCACGTCGCCGTGGCCGGTCAGGAAGATCACCGGCAGGCGCTGCGCCAGCCCCAGCCGCACCAGCTGGTCGAACACCGCCACGCCGTTCATGTCGGGCATGCGCACGTCCAGCAGCACGCAGTCGCCGAGCGGGTCGAACTGGCCGCCTGCGCCGTCCAGGAAGGCGCGCGCGCTGGTGTAGGTGCAGGCGGCGATGCCGCGCGAGCCGGCCAGCCAGGATAGCGAGGCGCGCACCACTTCTTCATCGTCGACAATATGCAGCATGGCAAAACTCCTAGTGCTCGCGCGCCGCCGGCAGCGCGAAGGTGAAGATGGTGCCGCCGTCCGGGTTGGCGGCGTGGCTCAGGGTGCCGCCGTGGAATTCGATGGCGGTGCGGCAGATGTTCAAGCCCATGCCCATGCCCTCGGCCTTGGTCGAGAAGAACGGCGAGAACAAGCGCTCGGCGACGTCGGCGGCGATGCCGTGGCCCTGGTCGATGACGGCCAGCGCCACCTGCGCCAGGGCGGCGTCGTAGCGCGCCTCGATGCGCATCACGCGCCGCTCCGGGGCGACGTGCTGCATCGCCTCGATGCCGTTGCGGGTCAGGTTCAGCAGCACCTGCTCGATCATTACGCGGTCGGCGCGCACCGGCGGCAGGCCGGCCGGGATGCGCGTTTGCACCACCACGTAGAACTGGCGCGCCTGCAGCTCGATCAGCGCTGCGATGCCTTCAAGCAGCGCGGCGATCGCCAGCCGCTGCCGTTCGGTGTCCCGTTTCTTGACGAACTCATGCACGCTGCGTATGATCTGGCCGGCTCTTTGCGCCTGCGCGCTGGCCTGTTCCAGGGCCGGTTTCAGCAGCGCGCTGTCGAGCCCCCGGCCGGCGCCGTCGGCGCGTTCGAGCAGGTTCAGCGCGCCGGTGGTGTAGCTGGAAATCGCCGCCAGCGGCTGGTTCAATTCGTGCGCCAGCATCGAGGCGATTTCGCCCATCGTTGCCAGGCGCGCGCTGGTCTGCAGCTTTTCCTGCTGCTGCCGGTTGAGCTCCTCGATCCGCTTGCGGTCCGAAATGTCGAGGATCGACCCCATCCACCCGGTTTGCCGCCCTTCGTTGTCGACCAGCGGCGCCTCGAAAATGAGCACCGGCACGCGGGCGCCGTCGCGGCGCTGGAAGATGGTCTCGAACTGAGGCGTGATGGTGCCGGCCAGCACGCCGGCGAAGCGCCGCTGGTAGTCGGCCATCGCCTCCGGCGCCCAGTACGGCATCGGCGGCAGCTTGCCCACCAGCTCATGCTCCGGGTAGCCGACGATCTGGCAGAAGGCCGGGTTGACGTAGGTGACGCGGCCCTCCAGGTCGCGCGCGCGCAGGCCCGTCACCAGCGAGTTTTCCATCGCCGTGCGAAACGACATCTGCTGGCGCAGCGCGCCCTCGGCGGCGAGCCGGCGCGAAATGTGGCGCCACAGCGCGTGCAGGCTCCACAGCAGTCCCAGCGAGAGCGCGATCACCGACCCCACCAGCAGGTTAGGCAGCAGCCGCGGTTCGCTCTTGACGCTGTCGGTAAACAGCGTCACGGAGGCGCCCGGCAGGTCGAGCGCGCGCTTGTGGGTGTAGACGCCGCGGCCCGGGCCGGCGGCGGCGCGCCGCGCCAGCGTCTGGTCGTCGCGGTCGATCAGGGTGATCTGGTTGTCCTGGGCGAACCACCACGGCACCATCTCGTCGAGCAGGCCGTCGACGCGGTAGGTGGCGACCAGGCTGCCGAGGTAGCGGCCGTCGCGCAACAGCGGCAGGTGGTAATCCATCAGCGCCGCGGCCGGCGCGGCGCCGGGCTGGCGCGGCGGCGGCGCCGGCTGGCTGTATTGGCCGCTGCGGGCGCGGCGCGCATGCTCGGCGGCGGCGGCCGAGGCGGCGCCGAACGGCACCGGCACCGGCGCCGGCGGGCTGGCCTCGCTCGAACCGGCCGGCCGGCCGCGCTCGTCGAGCCACAGCACGCGCTGCAGTTCGTGGCTGTTTTTCAGTAACTGGCGCAGGCGCGCGCGCACGGCGTCGGCGTCGAGCCGGCCGGCGCCGATGTCGGCGCCCAGGCCGGCCAGCGCCTCTTCGTTGCGCGCCAGCTGGAAACGGATGGTCTGCTCGACCCACAGGGTGTCGGCGATCAGTTGCTCCTGGCGCTCGTTGCTTTCCATCTGGCGCGCCTGCCACGGCAGCCAGAACAGGATCGCCAGGAAGAACAGCAGCAGTACGACCGGCAACAACCAGCGCAGGTGGCCGGTCAATTGTGCGCGGCGCGCGAGCGGAAACGGATTTATCATCGCAACAGGGTAGCGCTTTGTGGATCGCGCGCTATTGTGGTTTTCCACAGTGGCGGCGCGGCCGACTGTCAGACAGTATCAGCGAAACTCTTAGAATAAAAGTTTTTTTTCACCCAACCGGAGACACCATGAAATTGAAATTCCTGCTGGTCGCGCTGTGCGCGGCAATGAGCATCGACGTCTACGCGCAGGCACCGATCGTCATCAAGTTCAGCCATGTCGTGGCCACCGACACGCCGAAGGGCCAGGCCGCCGAACGCTTCAAGCAACTGGCCGAGAAGGCCACCAACGGCCGCGTCAAGGTCGAGTTGTACCCGAACAGCCAGCTGTACAAGGACAAGGAAGAGCTGGAAGCGCTGCAACTGGGCGCGGTGCAGATGCTGGCGCCGTCGCTGGCCAAGTTCGGCCCGCTGGGGGTGAAGGAGTTCGAGGCCTTCGACCTGCCGTTCATCTTTCCCAACAAGACCGCGCTGTACAACGTCACCGAGGGCGAGATCGGCAAGAGCTTGCTGAAAAAGCTGGAGCCGAAGGGCATCACCGGCCTGGCCTACTGGGACAACGGCTTCAAGGTCATGTCGGCTAACAAGCCCTTGCGCGTGCCGGCCGACTTCAAGGGCATGAAAATGCGCATCCAGTCGTCCAAGGTGCTCGACGCGCAGATGCGCACGCTGGGCGCCAACCCGCAGGTGCTGGCCTTCTCCGAGGTCTACCAGGCGTTGCAGACCGGCGTTGTCGACGGCACCGAGAACCCGCCGTCGAACATGTACACGCAGAAAATGCACGAGGTGCAAAAGCACCTGACGGTGTCGAACCACGGCTACCTCGGCTACGCCGTGATCGTCAACAAGAAGTTCTGGGACGGCTTGCCGGCCGACGTGCGCGGTCAGCTGGAAAAGGCGATGAAGGAGGCGACCACGTTTGAGAAGGCCATCGCCCAGCGCGACAACGACCTGGCCATGGACGCCATCAAGAAGGCCGGCAAGACGCAAATCTACGCGCTCAGCGTGCAGGAACAGGCCGAGTGGCGCCGCGTGCTGGCGCCGGTGCAAAAGCAAATGGAAGGGCGCATCGGCAGGGAGCTGCTCGCCGCCATCAACAAGGAAAGCGCGAAGTAATCCGGCCACCCGGTTCCGGGTCGTCCCCCGGCGCGCCGGCCCGGCGCGCCCGCCCTTTTTGAAAGCCATCCATCATGAAATACCTCGACCACCTGGAAGAGTGGCTGATCGCGTCCCTGATGGGCGCGGCCACCGTCATCATCTTCATCGCCGTGGTGCACCGCTACCTGTCCGGCCTGCCGATACCGGTGGTGCAAGACTACCTGATTCAAATGAACACCAGCTGGGCCCAGGAGCTGTGCATCTATATGTTCGTCTGGATGGCCAAGTTCGGCGCCGCGTATGGCGTGCGCACCGGCATCCACGTCGGCGTCGACGTGCTGATCAACCGCATGCGGCCCGAGTGGCACCGCAGGTTCGTGGTGCTGGGCCTGCTCTCGGGCGCGCTGTTTACCGGCATCGTCGGCACCCTCGGCGCCTCCTTCGTTTGGGAAATGAGCCACACCGACCAGACCTCGGCTGACCTGGAGTTGCCGATGTGGATAGTCTACCTGGCCGTGCCGCTGGGTTCCTACCTGATGTGCTTCCGCTTCCTGCAAGTGACGGTACAGTTCCTCAAAACCGGCAGCCTGCCGAAACACGACCACTCCTTCGTCGAAGGGCTCGACGAAGAGCTGGCCGCCGAAGGCAAAGGAGCCAAGGCATGAACGCGCTGATTATTTTCGTCCTGCTGCTGACCTTGATGCTGACCGGCATGCCGATCTCGATCTCGCTCGGCCTGACGGTGCTGACCTTCCTGTTCACGATGACGACGGTGCCGATCGAATCGGTGGCGTTGAAGATCTTCACCGGCATCGAGAAGTTCGAGATCATGGCGATCCCGTTCTTCATCCTGGCCGGCAACTTCCTCACCCACGGCGGGGTGGCGCGGCGCATGATCAACTTCGCCAGCTCGATGGTCGGCCACTGGCACGGCGGCCTGGCGCTGGCCGGCGTGATGGCTTGCGCGCTGTTCGCCGCGGTGTCCGGTTCGAGCCCGGCGACGGTGGTGGCGATCGGCTCGATCATCCTGCCGGCGATGGTCAAGCAGGGCTACCCGCGCGGCTTCGGCGCCGGCGTCATCACCACCTCGGGCGCGCTGGGCATCCTGATCCCGCCGTCGATCGTCATGGTGATGTACTCGGTCAGCACCGGCACCTCGGTGGGCGCGCTGTTCATGGCCGGCGTGGTGCCGGGCCTGATGCTGGCCTTCCTGCTGGGCCTGACCACCTGGTATTTGGCGCGCAAGCACAACTACCCGCGCATGCCGAAAGCCAGCTGGGGCGAGCGCTTCGTTACCTTCAAGAAGAGCGCCTGGGGGCTGCTGCTGATCGTCATCGTCATGGGCGGCATCTATTCCGGCGTGTTCACCGCCACCGAGGCGGCGGCGATGGCGGCGGTGTACGCCTTCATCATCGCCGTCTTCGTCTACAAGGACTTGAAGGTCAAACAGGTCGGCAAGGTCTTGCTCGACTCGGCGGCGATGTCGGCGATGCTGCTCTACATCATCACCAACGCGGTGCTGTTCTCGTTCCTGATGACCAGCGAAAACATTCCGCAGGCGATGGCCGAGTGGATCACCGGCAAGGGCTTGGGCGTGATCAGCTTCCTGCTGGTGGTAAACGTGTTGCTCTTGTTGGCCGGTAATGTGATGGAACCGTCGTCGATCGTGCTGATCATGGCGCCCATCCTGTTCCCGGTGGCGATGAAGCTGGGCATCGACCCTGTCCATTTCGGCATTTTGATCGTCGTCAACATGGAGGTCGGCATGTGCCATCCGCCGGTCGGCTTGAATCTCTACGTGGCCTCGGGCATCACCAAGATGGGTATTTCCGAGCTGACCGTGGCGGTGATGCCGTGGCTGCTGACGATGCTGGGCTTTTTGCTACTTGTGACTTATGTACCACAGATTTCCCTGTGGCTGCCGAATTTAATTTACAAGTAGGGGGATTGAAGGCGCCTTGCCGCAAAAAAAATGCGATATCGCTTATTAAGTACGCTATGATGGGCAACTTTTCGGGGATGCAGAACATAAGCTTATACGCAACTTGATGGACAAGTTGCTATCTTGGCCGATGCGACCCCGGCGGCAAGAACACGCAGTACGGTTGGTGGGGAGTGTATATAAGAACGGTATCGATACCGGAGATATATTGAGGAGACACACGTTTTACAGAATGCTGTTGGAGTCATCGCTGCAAGCTGCCACAAGCTAGCTACGGCGGGTCCCAAACGGCCGGAAACGTGAGGAAGATTTTGAAGCGCACCGCAAGGTGCGTTTTTTTTCGTCTATTTTTCGTCCCTTGTTTCGGCCTTGGCGACCGCGGCGGGCCTTGCCGGTCCGCCACGGGTGGCAATTCCGCCACAATGGAGTAAACTGGCGTGATGAAAAAACAACAGGGTAGCGAGTTCTTTTCGGCCATCGTGGCCGCGCCGTTCGGCGCCATGGGCATCCGCAGCGAGGCCGGGCGGGTGTGCGAGCTGGTCTACCTGCCGCCGCACTTCGCCGAGAAGGACGCCGCCGATCCGGTGTCGGCGCTGGCCGCCGAGCAGATCGCCCGCTACTGCGGCGATCCCGACTTCCGTTTCGCGCTGCCGCTGGCGCCGGCCGGCAGCGCCTTCCAGCAACGCGTGTGGGACGCCATCGCGGCGATTCCGCGCGGCGAGGTGCGCACCTACGGCCAGGTCGCCAAGCATATCGGCTCGGCCGCGCGCGCGGTCGGCCAGGCTTGCGGCGCCAACTGGTACCCGCTGGTCGTGCCCTGCCACCGGGTGACGGCGGCGGGCGGCCTGGGCGGCTTCTCCAACCACGACGACGCCAACGGCTTCCACCTCGGCGTCAAGCGCTGGCTGCTGCGCCACGAGGCGGCGGCGGGTTATCGCTGATGGCGCGCGACGACGCCGCGGTGGAGGCGGCCGGCAGCGCCGCGCTGATCGACGAGTTCTGCGACAGCCTGTGGCTGGAGGACGGCTTGTCGAAAAACTCGCTGGACGCCTACCGGCGCGACCTGCGCCTGTTCGCCCGCTGGCTGGAGCTGGCGCGCCCCGGCGTGGCCGACCTGCTGGCCGTCGCCAGCGCCGACATCGACGCCTATTTCGCCGCGCGCCACGAGGACACCAAGGCCAGTTCGTCGAACCGGCGCCTGTCGGTGCTCAAGCGCTTCTACCAGATGGCGCTGCGGCACAAGCGCATCCGCGTCGACCCCTGCCTGAACATGGCCTCGGCCAAGCAGCCGACGCGCTTCGTGCACACCCTCAGCGAGGCCCAGGTCGAGGCGCTGCTGGGCGCGCCCGACGTCGCCACGCCGCTCGGCCTGCGCGAGCGCACCATGCTTGAGCTGATGTACGCCAGCGGCTTGCGGGTGTCGGAGCTGGTGGCGCTGAAATCGGTGGAGATGAGCTTGAACGACGGCGTGCTGCGCGTCACCGGCAAGGGCGGCAAGACGCGCCTGGTGCCGTTCGGCGAGCAGGCCCGGCGCTGGATCGAGCGCTACCTGCGCGACGCCCGCGGCGTGATCCTCGACGGCCAGGTCGACGACGCGCTGTTCGTGACGGCGCGCGGCGGTCCGATGACGCGGCAGATGTTCTGGGTCTTGATCAAGAAGCACGCGCTCAAGGCCGAGATCACGGCGCCGCTGTCGCCGCACACGCTGCGCCACGCCTTCGCCACGCATTTGCTGAACCATGGCGCCGACCTGCGCGTGGTGCAGTTGCTGCTGGGGCACTCGGATATTTCAACGACGCAAATCTACACCCATGTGGCGCGCGAACGACTCAAACTGCTGCATGCGCAACATCATCCGCGGGGCTGAAATATTTGCATTTGTCATATCTGGGTCATAATGTGCGGTATGCACTCGCTTGTACCATCAAATTGAATAGAGGTTGTAAATGGCAAAGACAAATTTCCAGTACGAAAAACGGCAAAAAGAATTAGAAAAAAAGAAGAAAGCCGACGAAAAAGCCAAGCGCAAGCTGGAAGCGAAGAACAACCCGAAGCCGGCTGACGGCACGCCGGGCGAAGACGACGCCGACGAGGCCGACGAGCCCGCCGACGCGCCGGCGCAGCCGGAATAAGCCGGGCTACCCGCCGCCGGCGCCAGCAAAAGCCGGCGGCGCAGGGCCGGGGGCAGGCCTTCCCGCCTTGGCGCCCGGGGGCCTGACCCCGGTTTGACGCCGCCGGTTTGAAAGCGGGCGGCGGCCCCTTGGCCATTCGGCTTCGAGGGCACAAAAAAAGCGGCTTCATTGGAAGCCGCTTTTGCGTTCGCGCTTGGCGTTTCTCCTTGCCTACGCCGCTTCGGCGACCTTCTCCTTCTCTTCCTCCGCCACGTCGTCGGCATGCTCTTGCCCGGCGCCGAACCAGCGCGCCGCGCGTCGGCCCAGGTCGTCCAGGTAGGAGTAGGCCACCGGCACCACCACCAGCGTCAGCAGGGTCGAGGTGATCACGCCGCCGATCACCGCGCGCCCCATCGGCGCCTGCGACTCGCCGCCGTCGCCGGCGCCGATGGCCATCGGCAGCATGCCGAAGAGCATCGCCAGCGTCGTCATCAGGATGGGCCGCAGGCGCACCTGGCCGGCGTCGAGGATGGCCTGGCGTTGGCTCTTGCCGTCGCGCTGGCCGTGGTTGGTGAAGTCGACCAGCAGGATGGCGTTCTTGGTCACCAGGCCCATCAGCATGATGACGCCGATCACCGAGAAGATGTTCAGCGTGCTGCCCGTCGCCAGCAGCGCCAGCAGCACGCCGATCAGCGACAGCGGCAGCGACACCATGATGGCGATCGGCTGCAGGAAGCTGCCGAACTGCGACGCCAGCACCAGGTAGATGAAGATCACCGCGATGCCCAGCGCGGCGGCGGCGCCGGCCATGGTTTCCTGCATTTCCTGGGCCTGGCCGCCGACGTCGAAGCGCACGCCGGCCGGCAGGGCGATGCCGTCCATGGCCTTTTTGACGTCGGCGTCGACGTCGCCGCCGGGCCGGCCCTCGACGCCGGCGTAAATCGCCACGCGGCGCTGCAGCGCCTGGCGCTTGAGTACCTGCGGGCTCGACGAGGGCACGAACTCGACCACCTGGCGCAGCGGCACCATCAGCGCCTTGCCGTCGGCGCCAACCTGGCCCGACACCAGCGTCAGCGCGCCCAGGTCGGCCACCTTTTGCCGGCCCGACTTCGGCAACTGCACGTTGACCTCGTAGTTCTGGCCGTCGCCGGCGAGCCAGTGGCTGACGGTGTCGCCGGCAACGAAGGGCCGCAGCGCGCCGCCGATTTGCGCCGGCGTCAGGCCCAGGTCGCTGGCCAGCTCGTGCTTGATCTTCAGCGTCGTCGACGGCGTCGCGCCCTCCTGGCTGTACTCCAGGTCGGTCACGCCCTTGATCGCGCGCATCTGCGCCATCAGGCGCCGCGCCACCTGTTCCAGCTTGGCCTCGTCGGTGCCGAGGATGGCGATGAAGATCGGCTTGTCGCCGACCGACAGCGTGATGCCGGCGACCGGCAGCAGGCGCGCGCGGATCAGCGCTTCCAGCGCCTTTTGCGGGCGCCGCCGGGTGGCGTTGACGTCGCTTAACTTGAGGTCGACGCGCGCCGTGTTGCGGCCGTCCTCGGTGCCGACGGTGGCGATCACGCTGTCGATCTCGGGGAAGGCGCGCAGCGCCGCCTCGACCTGGCGCACCTTGCCGTCGGTGTAGGCGAGGCTGGAGCCGACCGGGGTCTTGAAGTGCAGGTTGATCCAACCCTGGTCGGTCTCGGGGAACATCTCGGCGCCGATCAGCGGCAGCAGCGCCAAGCTGGCGGCGAACAGCCCCGCGGCCAGCGCCAGCGTGGCCTTGCGCCAGCACAGCGCCAGCCCCAGCACCCGGCCGTACCACAGGTGCAGGCGGTCGATGCCGCGCTCGATGCGCGCCATCAGGCGGCCCAGCCGCGGCAGGTATTTGAAACGGTCGCGGGCCGGGTCGCGCCATACCGACGACAGCATCGGGTCGAGCGTGAAGCTGACGAACAGCGAGACCAGCACGGCGACCGCGACGGTGATGCCGAACTGCAGGAAGAAGCGGCCGATGATGCCCTTCATGAAGGCCACCGGCACGAACACGGCGACGATGGCGAAGGTCGTCGCCATCACCGCCAGGCCGATCTCGTTGGTGCCGTCGTTGGCCGCCCGGTAGTGGTTCTTGCCCATGCCGAGGTGGCGCACGATGTTTTCGCGCACCACGATGGCGTCGTCGATCAGCAGGCCGATGCACAGCGACAGCGCCATCAAGGTCAGGAAGTTGAGCGTGAAGCCGAACGCCTTCATGGCGATGAAGCTGGCCAGCACCGAGATCGGCAGCGTCAGGCCGGTGATGACGGTGCTGCGCCACGAGTGCAGGAACAGGAAGACGATCAGCATGGTCAGCAGCGCGCCCTCGACGATGGTGCGCTTGACGTTGTCGAGCTGGTTTTGCACGCGCTGCGACTCGTCGTCGACGAGGCGCAGCACGACGCCGGCCGGCAGCGCGGCGCGCAGCTCGGCGGCGACGCGCTGCACGCCGGCGCCGACTTCGACCACGTTGGCGTCCTGTACCTTGGTGATGCGCAGCGTGATGCCGGGCTGGCCGTCGACGCGCGAGATCGAGGTTTGCTCGCGCTCGCCGTCGACGATGTCGGCCAGCTGTTCGAGGTAGACCACGGCGCCGGCGCGGCGCGCGACGATGATGCGGCCGAAGCCGCGCGCGTCCTTGATGCGGCCCTCGACCCGCACCAACTGGTCGCTGGCGCCGTAGCTGATGTTGCCGGCGGGCAGGTTGCGGTTGGTTTCCTGGATCGCCCGCAGCAGCTCGTCGACGCCGACGCCGTGCGCCTGCATTTCGTCGGGCTTCAGGTTGACCAGGATTTGCCGCGTGCTGGTGCCGCTCAGCTTGACCTGGCCGACCCCGGCCACGCCCTGGAAGCGCTTGACGATGAGCTGCTCGGCCAGCGTCGACAGCTCGCGCAGCGCGCGCGTGTCCGAGGTCAGCACCAGTTCGGCGATCGGCCGTTCATTGTCGCCCTCGGCGCGGGCGATGAACGGCTCCTTGGCCTCCTTCGGGAACTGCGGGCGCACCAGCGCGACCTTGTCGCGCAGCTCCTGCATGGCCTTGTCCATATTCGTCGACAGCGCGAATTCCAGCGAAATGCCGCTGCGCCCCTCCCACGAGTTCGAACGCAGCGTCTTGACGCCGCTGACGGTGTTGATGACGTCCTCGAGCGGGCGGGTGATGTCGTTCTCGACCGCCTCGGGCGAGGCGCCCGGGTAGTTGGTCTCGACCCAGGCGAACGGCAGCGTGACGTTGGGCATGCTCTCGACGCCCAGGCCGCGGTAGGAGAACACCCCGAGCACCACCAGCGCCACCATGACCATGGTGGCGAAGACCGGGTTGTGAATACTGGTTTTGGTGATCCACATGGCTCAGCCCTTCGGCGCCGGCGCGGCCGGCGCGGCGAAAATGACGCGCTGGCCCGGCTTGACGCCGTCGAGCCGGCTGACGATGACGCTGGCGCCCGCCGCCAGGCCGGCGCTGACGGCGGCGTAACCCTGGTCGTCGTCGCGCAGCCCCAGCGTGACGGCGCGCGCCACCACCTGGCCGTCCTCGATGGCGTAGACCAGCGGCGCGGCGGCCGTGCCGCGCAGCGCCGCCAGCGGCAGCAGCGGCGCCACGGCGGCGCGCTCGGTGACGATGCCGCCCTTGGCGAACATGCCGCCGCGCAGCGCGCCGTCGGCGTTGTCGACGGCGATGTAGACCAGCATCGCCCGCGAGCCGGCCTCGGCGCTCGGGTTGATGCGCGCGACCGCGCCGGCGAAGGCGCGCCCGCCGAAGCCGTCGACCTGGAAACGCACCGGCTGGCCGACCTTGACGCGCGGGATCTCGGCGGCCGGCACCTGCGCCTCCAACGTCAGCCGGGACAGGTCGACGATGCTGTAGACCGGCATGTCGGGCGCCAGCTTCTCGCCCGGCTGGACGTGGCGGCGGCTGACGATGCCGGCCAGCGGCGCGCGGATCACGCTGTCGGCCAGCGCGATGCGCGCCATCTGGCGTTGCGCGGCGGCGGCCTGGACCCCGGCGCGCGCCAGTTCGACGGCGTTTTGCGCGGCGTCGTAGGCGCTTTGCGAAATGTACTGTTGTTGCAGCAGCGTCAGGTGCTTGGCCTCGTGCCTGGTCGCCAGCGACAGGCGCGCCGTCGCCTCGTCGAGCGCGGCCTGCTGCTGCGCCAGGCGGGCGCGCGGCTCGGCGTCGTCGAGCCGCGCCAGCACCTGGCCGGCGGCCACCGCCGCGCCCTCGCGCGGCGCCGCCTCGGTGACTTGGCCGGAGACCTTGGCCTTGACGGTGGCCTGGTGCAGCGGCACCAGCGAACCCGACAGCGGCAGCGTCAGGCTCAGCGCGCCCGCGGCGACCGCCGCGACGTCGTCGCGCGCCAGCTCGTGCACCACGGCGGCGGGGGCGGCCTTGGCGGCGGCCGGCGGCGGCGTCGCCCGCGCCTGCAGCGCGGCCCAGCCGGCGCCGGCCGCGGCCAGCGCCAGCAGGGCCAGCGCCGGCGCGCGCCAGCGTCGAACCCGGACGGGGGCGGGGGAGGGGGTGTCGATGCTCATCGTGGTCTTCTTCGGGCTAAGGGGTGGAGCGGGGGGAGGGCGTGGCGGCGGCCCACAGCGGTGTGTGTGATGCACTTTACTATTGCGCAATGTTGCTGGCAATGACAAAGCGATAAAACGTCAGTTTGCCGACCTGGAACGTCGAAATGGCGGGCTGGCCGGCATGCCCGCGCGCGCCGGCGCACCCGCATGGAATTGCCATGCGGCAATGAAAGTTCTTTTACGGAGTCATGCCGCCGCCATCGTTGATGGAACGCAAGGGCTGTTTTGACGGCGGCGCAAGAATGGCGTAGATGGTTGCGCGGCCGGCTTTCCCGGCCGCGGCGGCCGCTTGCCGCGGGGGTGTTCGGTGTCCGATCCGATTCTTGAAACAGGTCCGGCGCCGGACGGCGACGCGGCGGCGGGCGCCGGCACAGGGGTGGGCGCCGGGACAGAGGTGGGCGCCGGGACGGCGCAGGACGCGCTGGAATTGCTGTCGGGCCTGGTGACGGCGATCGACCGCAGCCCGATCCTGGCGGTACGCAGCGTCGACCGCGGCGGCGCGGTGCGCTACTGGAGCGGCGGTTGCGCCGAGCTGTACGGCACCCCGGCGGCGCTGGCGCTGGGCCGCCCCGACGCCAGCCTGCTGTCGCACGGCGAGCAGGACGGCGAGTTCGCCGCCGCCGTCGAGCAGGTCTGGCGCAGCGGCCAGGCGCAGCCGGCGCGCGACTGGCAGGTGCGCAGCGCCGCCGGGCGGCTGCTGTGGATCTACGCCAGCCTGTTTCCGGTGTTTCGCGGCGGCGTGCTGCAGCAGGTGTATTGCGTCGAGATCGACGTCAGCGCGCGGCGCCGGCAGGAGGACGCGCTGCGCGCCGCCGGCGACAATTTCCGCCAGTTGTTCGAGAAGTCGTCGGACGCCATCGTGCTGCTCGAGGGGGTGCGCATCGTCGACGTCAACCCGGCTGCGGTGGCGCTGTTCCACTGTCACGACAAGGGGCGCATGGCCGGGCGGGTGCTGTGCGACTTCTCGCCGCCGCTGCAGCCCGACGGCGGCGATTCGTTGACGCTGGAGGCCCAGTTCGCCGAGCGCGCCCACCAGAACGGCAACTGCCGTTTCGACTGGCGCTACCGGCGCTGCGACGGCGCGGTGTTCTGGGCCGAGGTACTGCTGACCTCGATCACCTACGACCACAGCTACCTGTTTTACGCGGTGATCCGCGACATATCGGCGCGCAAGGCGGCCGAGCGCTCGCTGCACCTGGCGGCGCAGGTGTTCGAGAACGCGCGCGACGCGATCCTGGTCACCGACGCCGAGCGGCGCGTGGTGGCGGTCAACCGCGCCTACCTCGACGTCACCGGCTTCGACGCCCACGAGATGCTGGGGCGGCGCTTTCGCGTGCAGCGCGCCGGCGCCGACGAGCAGGCCTTCTTCCAGCAGGTCTGGGCCGGGCTGGCCGCCAGCGAGCACTGGCAGGGCGAAATCGAGGGCAAGCGCAAGAACGGCCAGCGGTATCCGGCCTGGCTGTCGCTGACGGCGATCCGCGACAGCGCCGGCGCCGTCAGCAACTACATGGGCATCGTCTCCGATATCACCGAGCGCAAGAAGTCGGAGGCGCACACCCGCCACCTGGCCGAGCACGACTTCCTGACCGACCTGCCGAACCGGGTGCTGCTGCTCGACCGCCTCAGCCTGGCGCTGGCGGCGGCGCGGCGCAAGCACAGCATGCTGGCGACCCTGTTCCTCGACCTCGACCACTTCAAGAACATCAACGACACCATGGGCCACCGGGTCGGCGACCTGCTGCTCAAGGAGGTGGCGCGGCGCCTGATCAAGTGCGTGCGCGGGGTCGACACCGTCAGCCGCCAGGGCGGCGACGAGTTCGTCATCATCCTGGCCGACCTGGGCGGCGTCGACCAGGCCGCGCACGTCGCCGCCAGCGTCCAGCACGCGGTCAGCCAGCCCTACCAGATCGACGGCCACGAGCTGTACATCTCGACCTCGATCGGCGTCAGCATCTTCCCCAGCGACGGCGGCGACATCGACACGCTGGTGAAAAACGCCGACATCGCCATGTACCACGCCAAGGAGGGCGGGCGCAACGGCTACCAGTTCTTCAACGCCGAGATGAACGCGCAAATCGTCGAACGCGTCAGCTTCGAGAACGGCTTGCGCCAGGCCATCGCGCGGGGCGAGTTCATCCTCGAATACCAGCCCGAGATCGACATCGCCAGCGGCGCCATGGTCGGCGCCGAGGCGCTGATCCGCTGGCGCCATCCGCAGTTGGGCCTGCTCAAGCCGGAGCGCTTCGTCGGCGTGGCCGAGGAGTGCGGCCTGATGGTGCCGATCGGCGACTGGGTGCTGCGCCAGGCTTGCGCCGAGGCGCGCCGCTGGCACGACGGCGGCCACCCGCTGGTGGTGGCGGTGAACCTGTCGGCCAGCCAGTTCATGCACCGCGACCTGGCGCTGAGCGTGGCCGAGGCGCTGCGGGCGGGCGGGCTGGCGCCGGCGCTGCTGGAGCTGGAGGTGACGGAGGCGGTGATCATGAAGGGCGGCGCCAAGGCCGTCGAGATCCTGGCGGCGCTGCGCCGGCTCGGCGTCAAGCTGACCATCGACGACTTCGGCACCGGCTACTCGCGCCTCGGCCAGCTGCGCCACTACCCGATCGACAAGCTGAAAATCGACCAGTCCTTCCTCGGCGCCATGAGAAGCGACCCGGACGACGCCAGCGTCGTCACCACCATCATCGCCATGGCCAAGGGGCTCAAGCTGAAGGTGATCGCCGAAGGGGTGGAAACGGCCGAGCAACTGGCGTTCCTGCGCGGCCAGGGCTGCGACCAGTACCAGGGCTTTTACGCCAGTTCCGCGGTGCTGGCGGCCGAGCTGGGCAAACTGATGCGCTGACCCCGGCGCG
This sequence comes from Janthinobacterium sp. CG_23.3, assembly GCF_046115965.1. Classification (NCBI taxonomy): domain Bacteria; kingdom Pseudomonadati; phylum Pseudomonadota; class Betaproteobacteria; order Burkholderiales; family Oxalobacteraceae; genus Janthinobacterium; species Janthinobacterium sp. CG_23.3. Next base: position 20,111 of record NZ_JBJXIB010000029.1, read on the forward strand.
TTCACGCCGGCCGGCGCGCCTAGTTGGCGCCGTCGCGCGCGCCGTACAGGCGGATGCGCGCCAGCACCTGGCCGTGGTCCGACGCTTGCGGCAGCGCCTGCCGCAAATGGTCGTTCAGGTACGTCACCTCGAGCACCTCGCCGATGGCGTTGCGCGACGCCGGGTTGAACTCCTCCGACACCAGGATATGGTCGATCGTCATGGCCTGGCCGTCGTGGATGTTGCTGTAGCCGAGGTGGCGCAGGCCGCCCTGGCACGCCTGGATGCGCTGGCTGTCGTACAGGCGCCCGGCCGGCTCCCGGCCCGGCTCGCAGCAGGCGCCGCCCAGCACGATGCTGGTGGTGACGGCGTCGGCGACGTCGTTGAAGTCGCCCAGCACCACGCGCGGGCGGCGGCCGCCGTCGCGTGCCAGCCCGGCCAGCAGCACCCGCAGCGCCACCGCCTCGGTGCCGCGGCGTATCAGCGAGCGCAGGTTGGCCATGGCCACCTGCAGCGGGTCGTCGCCGCAGTCGCCGTTGCGGTAGTCGGGGCGGCGCGACTTCAGGTGCACCACGACGACGTCGAGCGCGGGGCCGTGCGGCAGGGCGATCTGGGCGTGCAGCGGGGCGCGCGCGAAGCGGTCGGCGTCGCGGCTGCCGGGCGGCATCGCCACGCCGTCGGGGAAGTCGGCGCGAAACGCCACCGGCGCCGCCAGCGGCAGCCGCGACACCAGCGCCACGCCGGGCGTGAGGCGCTCGGCGGCCGGGTCGGGCGCCGCGCAGGCGTGCTGCGCGTCGCGGTAGCGGCGGCTGCGCGCGAGCACGTCGCGCAACACCAGCGGCGAGAAAATCTCTTGCAGGCCGATGACGTCGGCGTCGAGCTGGTCGAGCTGGTCCGCGGTCCAGTCGACCTTGGCCTGGTATTGCTCCACCGACAGCGGCTCCAGGTTGTCGTACAATTTGGCGCCGGGCGGCGCCAGGTTGCAAACATTGAAGGTGGCAAGGCGAATTTCTTGCTGCATAATTAGAAACTCCTCATTGAACGATCAGCGTATCACGCATGGCTAAAAAAGAGCACGTTTCAGAGACCCAGGCGACGCACATGCTGCGCAAACACCAGGTCGGCTTCAGCGAACACCCGTATCCGTACGAGGAGCGCGGCGGCACGGCGGTCTCTGCGCGCGAACTGGGCGTGCCCGAGTACGCGGTCGTCAAGACCCTGGTAATGCAGGACGAGGCCGCCAAGCCGCTCATCGTGCTGATGCACGGCAACTGCAAGGTCTCGACCAAGAACCTGGCGCGGGCCATCGGCTGCAAGTCGGTCGAACCGTGCAAGCCCGAGGTGGCGCAGCGCCATTCCGGCTACCAGATCGGCGGCACCTCGCCGTTCGGCACCCGCAAGGCCTTGCCGGTATACGTCGAGGATAGCATCCTGCGGCTGGAAAAGATTTATATCAATGGCGGGCGGCGCGGCTACCTGGTCGGCCTGGCGCCGCGGGCGTTGCTCGATTTGCTCGGCGCCAAGCCGGTGCAGTGCGCGCTGGCCGACTGAAAAGTTTTGGCGCGGCCGCGCCATGGTGTATATTCAGCGGCCCCGGCGGATGGGCCCGGGTTGAAAAAACAAGAGGGATGAGATGAATACAGTATTGATGACGGTGGCCGCGTATCTGCTCGGCTCGATTTCGTTTGCCGTCGTGACCAGCAAGTTGTTCGGCCTGGCCGACCCGCGCACCTACGGCTCGAAGAATCCGGGCGCGACCAACGTGCTGCGCAGCGGCAACAAGGCGGCCGCCGCGCTGACCCTGCTGGGCGACGGCGCCAAGGGCTGGCTGGCGGTGTTTCTGGCCAGCCACTACCAGGTGCAACTGGGCGTGGGCGACCTGGCCGTCGCGCTGGTGGCCATCGCGGTGTTCCTCGGCCACCTGTGGCCGGTGTTTTCGCGCTTCGTCGGCGGCAAGGGCGTGGCGACCGAGCTGGGCGTGCTGCTCGGCCTGAACCCGATACTCGGCCTGGCCACGCTGGTGACCTGGCTGGTGATCGCCTACGCCTTCCGCTACTCGTCGCTGGCGGCGTTGGCGGCGGCGCTGTTCGCGCCGTTCTACTACGGCCTGTTGTTCGGCGTCGAGCCGCAATTGTTCGCGGTGGCGGCGATGAGCGCGCTGCTGGCGTGGCGCCACAGCGGCAACATCAGCAATCTGCTGGCCGGCAAGGAAAGCCGCATCGGCAGCAAGAAAGACGCCGCCAAGGCTGGCAAGAAGCAGTAAAGCCCGGGTATAGCGCAACACGCGGGCGCGGCGCAGATCTTCAGGCGGCGCCGGTTGCCGTAGTGAAGCTGTCGCGCGCGCCGATGAAGTCGGCCTCGAACGTTCCCAGCGCTTCGTTGGCGTGGTCGGCCCGCTCGGCGCGGCCCCTTGATTTTGATCAAAGCGGTACTATCTGTTGGTTTCGATTGCCGCGCCGCGCGGCGCTTCCCGACCAAGGCCCATGATGAGCATCCCGATCAAAATCGATTTCGTTTCAGACGTTTCCTGCCCGTGGTGCGTGATCGGCCTGAAGTCGCTGGAACAGGCGCTGGCGCGCCTCGACGGCGTGGTCGAGGCGCAAATCCATTTCCAGCCCTTCGAGCTGAACCCCGACATGGGCGCCGAGGGCCAGGACCTGGCCGAGCACATCGCCGAGAAGTACGGCTACGGTGCCGAGCAGATGGCGCAGGCGCGCGAGGCGATCCGCGCCCGCGGCGCCGAGCTCGGCTTCGTCTTCGAGATGGGCCAGCGCACGCGCATCTACAACACCTTCGACGCCCACCGCCTGCTGCACTGGGCCGGTCTGGAAGGGCGCCAGCCGGCGTTGAAGCAGGCGCTGTTCGAGGCCTACTTCACGCTCGGCGGCAACCCGTCCTCGCCCGAGTTGCTAGTGGCGCTGGCGCGCCAGGTCGGCCTGGACGGCGCCGCCGCCGCGCAGGTGCTGGCCTCGGGCGCCTACGCCGACGAAGTGCGGGCGCAGCAGCGCTTCTACCGCCAGCAGGGCATCAGCGCGGTGCCGGCGATTATCATCAACGAGCGCCACCTGATTTCCGGCGGGCAGAGCCCGGAGGTCTTCGAGCAGGCGCTGCGGCAGATCGCCGCCGGCGCCTGAGGCGCGCCGAAAGAGCGGGCCGCAACGGCCTTTTTGCGCTAAACTGAGCCCAGCGGCGCCTCGCCGCCACCATCACAGGGAGGGCGCATGATAGCCACTGAACTGCCCACGGCGGCGCCAGCGCGCGCGCCGGACGAGTGGGTGCGCGAGAGCGTGCGCGTCAACGACATCGCCGGGGGCTACGGCGGCGACGCGCTGTACCGCGCCCAGCGCGGCGGGCGCAACCGCGTCGAGTGCTGAGCGGATTTCCACGCTGTTTCAACCCTGCAACCTTTGCCACGGGAACGCGCATGCCAACAGCAATCTGGAACGGCGCCGTCATCGCCGAAGCGGCCGACGACGCGGTGCGCATCGTCGAGAACAAGGTGTATTTCCCGCTGTCGGCGGTCAACCAGGCGTACCTGCAGCGCAGCAGCCACCACAGCGAGTGCCCGTGGAAGGGTACCGCGCACTATTACCACCTGACGGTCGGCGGCAAGTTCAACGACAACGCCGCCTGGTACTACCCGGCGCCGTACGAGGCCGCCAGCGAGATCGCCGGCCACGTCGCCTTCTGGCGCGGCGTCGAGGTGCGGCGCTGACGGCGCCGCCGCGCATGCCGGCTGGGCCGCCTTGATCCCGGCCACGCGCCCGACAGATTTCCATGGACGGCGCCGGCGCGCCTCGGCGATACTCGGCCCAGCCCTTGGCGCTGGCCCCCGCTCCAGCCCGAGCTTGAAATCCCCCGATAGCCACGGAGAACGTCCCATGGATGTGCGCCTTGCCCTGTACGAGCTGATGATCCGCCACAAACTCGACGCCGGCGCCGGTGCCGCGCTGCTGCGCCTGGCGGCGCTGGAGCGCGAGCCGGAAGCGCTGGCGCCGCTGCTGCGCCGCGGCGTCGCCGTGCTGGCCGCCGCGTTGGCCGGACTGGGACTGATCCTGTGGATCGCCGCCAACTGGGAAACCTTCGGCCGCTTCGGCCGTTTCGCCCTGATCCAGGTCGTGTTTACCGCCATGTGCGCCGGCGCGCTGTGGCGCCCGGCCGCGCGGGTGCCGCTGGCCCTGCTGGCGCTGCTGGCCATCGGCGGCCTGTTCGCCTACTTCGGCCAGACCTACCAGACCGGGGCCGACCCCTGGCAACTGTTCGCGCTGTGGGCCGTGCTGGCGCTGCCGCTGTGCCTGGGCGCGCGCAGCGACGTGCTGTGGACGCCGTGGGCGCTGGTGGCGCTGACGGCGGTGTCGCTGTGGGTGCACGCGCACACCGGCCACAGCTGGCGCGTGCAAGCCGACGGCCTGCCGGTGTACGCGCTGGGCTGGGGCGTTGCGCTGGCGCTGACGGCGCTGTTGGCGGCGCCGGCGCGGCGCCTCACCGGCGCCGGCATCTGGTCGCTGCGCGCGGCCGCGCTGCTGGCCATCGCCAGCGTCACGCTGACGGCGCTCGGCGCGCTGTTCAACGATGGCATCGCGCCGCAATTCTGGCTGGCGCTGGTGTTGATGGCGCTGGCCGCGGCTGCGCTGTGCCAGCCGCGCCTGCACGAACTGTTCGCCCTGAGCGCGCTTGGCCTGGGCTTGGACGTGCTGCTGGTCGGCGCGATGGCGCACGCCCTGTTCGAAGGCAACAACAACGGCGGCAGCCTGATTGGCTCGCTGTTGCTGCTCGGCCTGGCCGCCGCCGCCCTGCTGGCGGGCACCGTGCGTTTCATCCTGCTGCAGTCGCGCCGCCACGCCGGCGCCGGGGAGGCGGCGTGAGCGGCGCGCGCCTCGCCCGCATCGTCCAACAGGCGCGGGCGGCGGGCGTGCTGCCGGCCGACGCCGTGGTGCCAGCGCGCGACAGCCGGCCCTGGCCGCTGTTGCTGATGTCGGCGCTGGGCGCCTGGCTGGCCGCGCTGCCGCTGTTGCTGGGGCTGGGCATCATGCTGGGCGAGGTGCTGATGCGTGGCCCGGGACCCTATCTGGTGGGCGCGGCGATGCTGGTGGCCGCGGCGATGGCGTTTCGCAGCAGCGGCCTGACGCTGTTTGCCGAGCAACTGGCCCTGCCGGCTTTGCTGGTGGGCCTGGGCATGCTGGCGTTCGGCCTGGGGCGCGACCTGCCGGAGCAACTGGCCGCCGCCGTGCTGGCCGTGCTGGCCTGCGCGCTGGCCTGGCTGTTGCCGCGCGACTGGCTGCGCGTGCTGCTGGGCGCGGCCGCGTGCCTGCTGCTGGTGGCCGCCTGCGTGCTCGGTCGCGGCTTCCTTTCGCTAGAGCGCTACCCCTTCGGCTTCTGGCTGGCGTGGCAGGCGGCGCTGCTGTGCTGGGTCGGCGCGCAGCGCCTGCAGCGGCGCCTCGGCGGCGACGGCACCGGCGCGCGCCACGCCGCGCTGCTGGAGTGCGTTGGCGCCGGCTGGTTGTTGGCCACGCTGGCCGGCCTGGCGCACTGGTCCGGCACGAGCTTCCTGGTCGGCGCCAGCTTTGGCGGCGCCGGCAGGGTGCTGTGGGGCGCCGCCGACGGCATGGGTTGGTACGGCGCGCTGATGCAGGCCGGCTCGGCCGCGCTGGCGCTGGCCGCCGCCGCCACGCTGGCGCGCGCCTGGCCGGGCCTGCGCCAGCCGTGGCTAGTCGGCGTGGCGCTGGTGCTGGGCGGGCTGGCCTGGCTGATGCCGGCGCTCGGTGCGCTCTGGCTGGCGCTGGCGCTGTGCGCGGCCAACGCACGCTGGCTGAGCGCCGCCGCCGCCGCGTGCGCGGCCGCCTGGGTCGTTGGCGGTTTTTATTATCAGTTGGAGTTGCCGCTGGCCACCAAGGCGCTGCTGTTGCTGGGCGCCGCCGTGGCGCTGGCCGCGCTGGTCTGGCTGGCGCCGACGTCCGGCGCCGCCGCCGCCGCCGCGCCCGCCGCGGTGGCGGACCTCGGCGCGCGCCGGTCGCGGCTGGCCATCGGCGCCTGCGCGCTGGCCGTGCTGCTACTGGCCAATGGCGCCATCTGGCAAAAAGAGCAGCTGATTGCGCAGGGCCGGCCGGTGTATGTCGACCTGGTGCCGGTCGACCCGCGTTCGCTGATGCAGGGCGACTTCATGAGCCTGAGATTCCCCTTGCCGGAGGGCATGAACTGGCAGCCGCAGCACTGGAGCGAGCAGCGCCCGTACGTGGTGGCGCACAGCGACGCGCGCGGCGTCGCCGCCATCAAGCGGGTACATGGCGTCGAGGCGCTCGCCGCCGGCGAGTTCCTGATGCAACTGACGCCGAAAAACGGCAGCTGGGTGCTGGTCACCGACGCCTGGTTCTTCAAGGAGGGCGAGGCGGAGCGCTGGAGCAAGGCCAGGTACGGCGAATTCCGCGTGGCGCCCGACGGCCGCGCGCTGCTGGTCGGCATGCGCGGGGCCAATCTCGAGAAGCTCTGAGGTGGGGCGGGGCGGCGACCGGACTGCCGGGCGGGCGTGCCGGGCTGGGATGTGTCGCGCCGGGACCTGTTGACGCCGGCGGCCGCGGCGCCGCCGCGGTAAGGCCGCGCGCCGACCGCCGATTCTGGCGTGCGTTTGCGCCAGACCGCATCGGCGCGCGGCAGCTTCGCTACACTGGGCCATGGCCACGCCACGCGACGACTACGATACGCCCTGGAAGGACGCCGTCACGCGCTATTTCTCGGCGTTCATGGCCTTCTATTTTCCGCAGGCGCACGCGCAGATTGACTGGTCGCGCGAGCCCGAGTTCCTCGAGCAGGAACTGGCGCAGGTGATGCGCGAGGCCGAACTGGGCAAGCGCGTGGCCGACAAGCTGGCCAAGGTTACCTTGCTCGGCGGCGCCGAGCGCTGGGTGCTGGTGCATCTGGAAGTGCAGGGGCGGCGCGAGTGCCGCTTCGCCGAGCGCATGTTCGTCTGCAACTATCGCATTTACGACCACTACCGGCGCGCCGTCGCCAGCCTGGCGCTGCTGGCCGACGGCAGCGCGTCCTGGAAGCCGGATACGTTCGGCTATCGCCTGTTCGGCTGCGAGATGCGCTTCGGCTTTCCGGTGGTGAAGCTGAGCGATTACGCCGGCCACATCGAACAATTGCTGCGGGACGAAAATCCGTTCGCGCTGGTGACGGCGGCGCACTTGCTGACGCGCCAAACCAAGGGCGACGTGGCGCGCCGGGCGGCGGCGAAGCGCCGTCTTTTTGCGCTGCTATTCCAGCGAACTTGGGACAAACAACGTATCATCGACTTCCTCAATGTCATAGACTGGATGATGCAGTTGCCCGCCGAGTTGAACAATGAATTGTGGGCCGACCTCCCTGCGATGGAAAGGAGCAATGCGATGCCTTACATGAGTTATTTTGAACGTAAGTTCCGCGGCGAAGGCGAGGAAATCGGCCGGCGCGAGGGACGCCAGGAAGGCCTTCGGAACATTCTCAAGCTGCAACTGGAAGAACGCTTTGGGGCGTTGTCGAAAGACGCGGGCGAGCGGCTGGCGGCGGCCAGCGACGAACAGTTGCTGGCCTGGGGCAAAGCGCTGCTGCGCGCGCCGACGCTGGAGCACGTGTTCCTTTGCGGCTAGCGCCGCTCGCGCACGGCTTTGCGCGGCCGCCCGCGGTGGCGGCGCACCTGCCTGTGCGACAATCGCGGCTACGCCATGGCGCATTCAAACGGGACCAGAGTGGAAGAGCAACACGCAATACCTTATCTGCGCGAGACGCTGCTGTTCCTGGCGCTGGCCGGTATTTTCATTCCGCTGCTGCAGCGCCTGCGCGTCAACCAGGTGCTGGGCTTTCTCGCCGTCGGCGCGCTGTTCGGCCCCTTCGGCGTCGGCCTGTGGGCGTCCAGCCTGCCCTGGCTCAGCCATTTCACCTTCGTGCGCGTCGAGCAGGTCGCCGGCCTGGCCGAACTGGGCGTGATGTTCCTGATGTTTATGATCGGCCTGGAACTGTCGACCGAGCGCCTGTGGTCGCTGCGGCGCTGGGTCTTCGGCGCCGGCGTCGCCCAGGTCGGCGTGTGCGCGGCGCTGCTGGGCGGCGCCGTCTACCTGTTCGGCCTGCGGCTGGAGGCGGCCATCGTGCTCGGCTGCGTGCTGTCGCTGTCGTCGACCGCCGTCGTGATGCAACTGCTCAACGAGCGGCGCGCGCTGCACACGCCGGCCGGCCAAGCCACCTTCTCGATCCTGATGCTGCAAGACCTGGCCGTGGTACCGCTGTTCATCCTGATCGGCGTGCTGGCCAGCGGCGACAGCGACAACCTGTTCTACCTGCTCGGCTTCACGATGGCCAAATCGGCCGCCGCCATCGTCCTGATCTACCTGCTGGGGCGGCGCGTGATCCGGCCGCTGTTCCAGTTCTTCGTCAAACGGCACCAGCCCGACGTGTTCATGGCGCTCACCTTGCTGAGCACCTTGGGCATCGCCGCCCTGACCGCCGCGGCCGGCCTGTCGATGGCGCTGGGCGCGCTGCTGGCCGGGCTGCTGCTGGCCGAAACCGAGTTCCGCCACGAGGTCGAGGTCACCATCGAACCGTTCAAGGGCCTGCTGATGGGCGTGTTTTTCATGTCGGTCGGCATGCAGATCGACGTGCGCGAAATCGCCCGCCAGCCGCTGCTGATCCCGCTGGCGGTGCTCGGCCTGTTCGCCGTCAAGACGGCGGTGGTCGGCGTGATCTTCCGCGTCGGCGGCTTCCCCTGGGGTCGCGCGCTCGAGTCCGGCGTGCTGCTGGGGCAGGGCGGCGAGTTCGCCTTCATCGTCGTCGGCTACGCGCTCAGCACCAAGCTGATCGCCGCGCCGGTGGCGCAGTTCGTCATGCTGGTGGTGGGCCTGAGCCTGTTCGCCACGCCGGCGCTGGCCAAGGCCGGCGTCGCCTTCGGCGACTGGTGGCAGCGTCGCCACAGCGAGCAGGTGGCCGACCTCGACGACGGCGCGGCGCCGCCGGCCGACAGCCGCATCGTCATCGCCGGCTTCGGCCGCATCGGCCAGATGGTCGCCAAGATCCTGCAAGAGCAGGGCGTGCCCTACGTCGCCGTGGAGAACGACGCGCGCCTGGTCACGCGCCTGCACCCGCAGGGCTTTCCGGTCTACTTCGGCGACGCCTCGCGCGCCGAGCTGCTGCACAAGGTGCACGCCGGCAAGGCGGCGGCGGTGGTGCTGACGATGGACCATCCGGCGTCGGTGCTGCACGCGGTCAAGTCGATCCGCCGCGAGTTCCCGCAACTGCCGGTGTACGCCCGCGCCCGCGACGACAAGCACGCGACCGCGCTGATGCACGCCGGCGCCACGCTGGTGGTGCCGGAGGCGCTCGAGTCGGGCCTGCAACTGTCGGTGACGGTGCTGCAGCGGCTCGGCTTCGCCGAGGCGCGCGCCTTCGAATTGGTCAACGACGAGCGCGAGCTGCGCAACGCCGGCCTGCAGGACAAACGATTGCTGTAGCGCGGGCGCCATCATGCGGCGTGATCGACCCGCTGGCCATCGTGCCGACCTACATCGGCCTGGTTTCCCCGGCGCCCACGTGCTGATCGACGTGCGCATCCCGCGCCTGCTCCGCATCCTCAAGCTGAGCTCCTACGTGCGCGGATACGGCCCGCTGGGCCGCGCGCCGATGCATTGCGGCGCGCCGCCGCCGCCCTACCTGCGCGACGAGTTAGCTAGCGAACAAGGGTATTGTTAAAAAGAATGTTATTGTTCGAAGTATCAGATTCTGGCGCCGCGCCACACGCATGGCGCTACGAATCATACAGACGCGAGCGTTCCTGTCGATCTGCCAAATTGAGTGCGACACTGGACCAGTGCGGCGCCGCCAGTCCCGGCCCCGGCGGGACTTCCGCGGCGCGGCGAGCGTCGGCGCCGGCAGGCCGCGGCCCTATCAAGAAAGACATAAAGATGAATAACAATACCCCTTCGGGCAGCCGCGCGGCGGCGGCGCCGGTATGAGCGCCGCGTTGATGCCGCTGCGCCTGCTCGCGGTCGGCAAGGCGCTGCCGTCGCAACTGGTGACGTCGGCCAGCCTCGACCAGCGCCTGGGCCGGCCGGCCGGCTACACCTTCGGCAAAAGCGGCGTGCAGTCGCGCTATTTCGCCGCGCCCGACGAATCGCAAAGCCAGCTCGGCGCCGCCGCCCTGCGCGACGCGCTGCGCAACGCCGCCCTCGAACCGGGCGCGATCGACCTGCTGATCGGCGCCTGCGGCGTGGCCCAGCAAGCCTTGCCGAACACCGCCTGCTTCATCGCCGAGCGCGCCGGCCTGGCGCCGGGCACGCCGACCTTCGACGTCAACGCCAGTTGCCTGAGCTTCGTGGCGGCGCTGCGCGTGGCCGCCGGCCTGCTGGCCGGCGGCGGCTTGCGGCGCATCGCCATCGTCGCCGCCGACCTGGCCTCGCGCGGACTCGATTGGGACGAGCCGGAAGCGTCGCTGATCTTCGGCGACGGCGCCGCCGCCGTCATCGTCGAGCGCGGCGAGGCCGGCCAGGGCATTGCCGCGTTCAAGCTGGCGACCTTCCCCGAGGGCCGCCACTTTTGCGAAATCCGCGCCGGCGGCACCGGACGCAATCCGCGCGCCGGCGCGGTCCCGGCCGACTACCTGTTCCGCATGGACGGCAAGGGCGTCTTCAAGCTGGCCCTGAAGGTGATGCCGCCCTTCCTCGACGCCCTGCTCGACGACTCCGGCGCCGGGCTGGAGGCGATCGACGTGGTGGTGCCGCATCAAGCCAGCGCGCTCGGCCTGGCGCACGCGTCGAAACGCCTCGGCGTGCCGGCGGCGAAGATCGTCGACATTTTCGCCACCCACGGCAACCAGGTCGCCGCCTCGATCCCCACCGCGCTGCACGAGGCGGTGATGAGCGGGCGCGCCAAGCCGGGCAGCCGGGTGCTGATGATGGGCACCGCCGCCGGCCTGACGCTGGGCGGCTTGATACTCGACCTATGAGCGACGCCAACGCCGCCGCGCCGCCGCCGCGCATCCTGGTCACCGGCGCCACCGGCGGCCTGGGCCGCAACGCCGTGCGCCTGCTGCTGGCGCGCGGCGTCGCCGTGCGCGCCAGCGGGCGCAACGCCGGCGTCGGGCGCGAACTGGCGCGGCAGGGCGCGCAATTCGTCGCGCTCGACCTGGCGCTGGCGACGCCGGCGCAACTGGCCGAACTGCTGGCCGGGGTCGACGCGGTCTGGCACTGCGCCGCGCTGTCCTCGCCGTGGGGGCCGGCGGCCGACTTCGTCGCCGCCAACGTCGACGCCACCCGCGCCTTGCTGGCGGCGGCCGGGCAGGGCGGCGCGCGGCATTTCGTGCACATTTCCACCCCGGCGATCTACTTCGACTACCGCGACCGCGCCGACGTGCCGGAAAGCTTCCGGCCGGCGCGCTACGTCAACGACTACGCCCGCACCAAGGCGGCGGCCGAGGCGCTGGTGCAGGCGGCGGTGGCGCGCTTCCCGGCGATGCGCTGCGTGATCCTGCGCCCGCGCGCCATCTTCGGGCCGCACGACCAGGTGCTGATCCCGCGCCTGGACCGGCTGCTGCGCCGCGGCGCCGGCCGCCTGGCGCTGCCGCGCGGCGGCGCCGTGACGCTCGACGTCACCTACGTCGACAACGTCGTCGAGGCGATGTGGCTGGCCACCAGCCACGCCGCGCTGGCCTCGGGCAGCGCCTTCAACATCACCAACCACGAGCCGGCCACGCTGCGCGACGTGCTGCAACGCCTGTTCGTCGACGCGCTGGGGCGGCCGCTGCGCATCGTCGCGCTGCCGTATCCGCTGCTGGCCGGCGTCGCCCGCGCGCTGCAGGTGGCGGCGCGCTTCAGCGGCAAGGAACCGGCGCTGACGCCGTACAGCCTGGGCGCGATCAGCTACAACATGACACTGGATAATATGCACGCACGCGAAGTACTGGGCTACCTTCCGGCCGTCAGCCTGGCCGAGGGCATCGCCCGCACCGCCGCATGGATGCGCCAACATGGCTAAGATCACCGCCTTCCGGGTCGGCCACTGCACCCACCCGTCCTGCATGGCGCTCAAGGGCAGCGGCCTGCACAGCCTGTGCTTTCCGTCGCGCGCCTACCTGATCGACACCCGCAACGGCCTGTACCTGTGGGACACCGGCTACGCCGACCACTTCCGCCAGGCCACCGCCGGCGGCCTCAACCGGCTCTACGCCTGGGTCACCCCGGTGTCGTTCGAGCCGCGCGAATCGCTGCGCGGCCAGCTCAAGGACTACGGCGTCGACCCGGACGACATCCACACGCTGCTGCTGTCGCACTTCCACGCCGACCACATCGCCGGCATGCGCGACTTCCCGCGGGCGCGCCTGATGTGCTCGCAGTCGGGCTGGGACGCGGTGCGCCGCCTGTCCGGCGTGGCGGCGCTGCGCCAGGCCTTCGTGCCGCAACTGCTGCCGCCCGACGTCGAGGCGCGCATGGCCTTCGTCGAAAGCTGCCCGGCGACCGCGCTGCCGGCGCAACTGCAGCCGTTCACGGCCGGGCGCGACGTCAGCGGCTGCGGCGAAATCTTCGTCGTCGACCTGCCGGGCCACGCCCGCGGCCACATCGGCGCCTTCGTGCGCGGCGAGCGGGGCTGGACCCTGCTGGCCTCGGACGCGGCCTGGCAGGCGCAAAGCTACCAGGAACTGCGCGGCCCGTCCGAACTGTCCTTCGTCATCCAGCACCGGCGCGCCAGCTACTACGAGACGCTGCGCAAGCTGCACGCGCTGCACCTGGGCGGCCAGGCGCAAATCCGCCTGACCCACGAGGGCGCGGCCGACACCGTGCCGTTGGCGGCGCCATGAAGCGCCTGTACTGGCTGCTGATGGCGTACTGGCGCACGCGCCGCCTGCGCTTCGCCGACCGCGCCGCGCTGGAAGCCTACCAAAGCGGCGCCCTGGCCGCCTTCACGGCGCGCCTGTGCGCCGCCAGCCCGTACTTCGCGCCGTTCGCCGGCGTGCCGCTGGCGCAGTGGCCGGGCATGGACAAGGCCCTGATGATGGCCAACTTCGGGCGCATGAACAGCGCCGGGCTGACCCTCGACGAGGTTATGCGCACGGCGCTGGACGCCGAGCGCAGCCGCGACTTCAGCCCGGCCATCGGCGCCGTCACGGTCGGCCTGTCGTCGGGCACCTCGGCGCAGCGCGGGGTGTTCGCCGTCAGCGCCCGCGAGCAGGCGCAGTGGGCCGGCGTGATGCTGGCCAAGGCGCTGCCCGACGGCCTGCTGGCCGGCGAGCGCGTCGCGCTGTTCCTGCGCGCCAACAGCAACCTGTACACGGCGGTGCGCAGCCCCTGGCTGACGTTCACCTTCTTCGACCTGTTGCAGCCGTTCGAGCGGCTGTGCGCCGACTTGGCGGCCTACCGGCCGACGGTGGTCGTGGCGCCGGCGCAGGTGCTGCGGCAACTCGCGCTGGCGCTGCTGGAGGGGCGCCTGGCGCTGGCGGCGGCGCCGAAGCGGGTGATCTCGGTGGCCGAGGTGCTGGAACCGCAGGACCGCGCGCTGATCGAACAAGCCTTCGGCGCGGTGCACGAAATCTACCAGGCCACCGAGGGCTTCCTGGCCAGCACCTGCGCGCTCGGTCGGCTGCACCTGAACGAGGAATACGTCCACGTCGAAGCGCAGTGGCTGGACGGCGGGCGGCGCCGCTTCGTGCCGGTGATTACCGATTTCAGCCGCCTGACCCAGCCGATCGTGCGCTACCGGCTCGACGACGTGCTGCTGGCCAGCGCCGAGCCGTGCCCGTGCGGGCGCGTCACGCGCGCCATCGACGCCATCGAAGGGCGCTGCGACGACATGCTGACGCTGCCGGACCGCGCCGGCGGCGGCGTCGCGGTGTTCGCCGACGCGCTCTCGCGCATGCTGGCGCAGTCGCTGCCGCGCCAGGCCGACTACCGGCTGGTGCAAAGCGGCGTCGCCACGCTGACGCTGCACGCCGAACTGGACGCGGCCGGGCTGGAGCAGGTGCGCCTGCGCCTGGCGTGCTTGCTGCGCGGCCTGGGCGTCGACGACACGCGGCTGGAATGGCGTCTCAGCACGCGGCTACCGGCCTTCGACCCGACCCGCAAACGGCGCCGCATCGCGCGCCTGGCCGACGCATGAACACAGCGAGCACCATGGATACCAGCGGCGGAATCGACGCCCACCACAGAATAAACACGGCGGCGATGACGCCGTGGTCGCGCCTGCGGCACCTGCTGCTGGGCTGGGGCGGCGTCGGCCTGGTGTATTTTTCGACCGGCTTCCTGGGCCGCCCCGCCACCGTGCTGCCGGAATTGGCGCTGGACCGCCTGATACCGTACAACCCGGCCGGCATCTGGTTGTACCTGTCGTTCTTCATCCTGATCCCCTACACCTACGCCAGCGTCGCGCCGCGGCGCGTGCGCTGGCTCAGCCGCGCCATGCCGCTGTGCGCGGCGCTCAGCGGCGTGGTCTTCCTGCTGTTCCCGACCACGCTGAACTACCCGCCGCTGGCGGTCGTCGGCGCCGACGCGCAACTGCTGCAACTGCTGCTGGCGTCCGACTCCAGCAGCAACTGCCTGCCGTCGCTGCACGGCGCGCTGACGGTGCTGTGCGTGTGGGCGCTGTGCGAGCCGGGCCGGCCGCTGCGCGCCGCGCTGGCGCTGCTGCTCGGCCTGGCCATCTGCTATTCCATCATCCAACTGCGGCGCCACCTCAGCATCGACCTCGGCGCCGGCGTGCTGGCCGGCCTGTTGTGCGGCGCGCTGCTCAAGCTGCGCGCGCCCGCGCCCGCGCCACTTTTTAACCGGGAGACCCCGCCGTGAGCATGTTTGCCCTGTCCTTTGTCGCCATGCTCGCCTTCGTGCTGGCCGAACTGCTGGTGCTGCGCTTCGCCCGCCGCCAAGCGATTCCCTGGCGCGAGGTAATCTTCAACCTCAACTCCGGCCACATCCTGATGTGGGTGCTGCGCGGCGTCGAACTGGGCGCCTTCGCCCTGTTGCTGGCGCACGCCAACCTGCACATCGTCGACCGCTGGCCGCCGGCGGCGCAGTGGGCGTTCGCCTTCGTCGGCTGGGACTTCTGCTTTTACTGGATGCACCGGCTGCACCACAAGCTGCCGATTTTCTGGGCCGTGCACGTGGTGCACCACCAGGGCGAGCACTTCAACCTGTCGCTGGGCGTGCGCAATTCCTGGTACTCGTCGCTGACTTCGCTGCTGTTCGTGGCGGTGCTGGCGGTGCTCGGCGTGCCGCTTGAAATCTTCCTGCTGGTGTCCTCGTTCCACTACTCGGTGCAGCTGTACAACCACAACGGCCTGGTCAACAAATCCGGCATCCTCGACCGCTTCCTGGTGACGCCGTCGAACCACCGGGTGCACCACGGCATCGACCCGCGCTACCTGAACAAGAATTTCGGCGGCACCCTGCTCGTCTGGGACAAGCTGTTCGGCACCTACCAGCCGGAGCTGGACGGCGTGCCGATGCAATACGGCGTGCCCGGCATGGTGGCCACCGACAATCCGCTGTGGGCCAGCAACGGCGCGCTGTTCGGCTGGGTGCGGCGGCGCTTTCCCGGCCGGCGCGACGGCGCCAGCCCGGGCTTCGCCGTGCCGGAGCTGTTCATCGGCATCGGCGGCGTCATCCTGTTCGCGCTGGTCATCTACTACGTCGACAACGAGGGCCGCTATCCGGCCGCGCGCCAGCTGCTGCTGTTCGCGCTGATCTTCGCCGGCACCATCGCCCTCGGCGGCCTGTCCGACGGCCGCCGCTGGGGCGCGTTGGGCTGGGCCGCCATTGCGCTGGCGCTGCCGCTGACCTTCATCGGCGGCTACGGCGTGCGCGAGCCGTGGGGCCTGTGCTGGCTGGCGCTGCTGCTGGCGCACGGGCTCGACACCGGCCGGCGCCTGCTGGCCGGGCGCGCCGGAGTGCCGGCGTGAGCGCGCCAACGAAGGGGCCGGGCGCGCCCCGGCCGCTGCCGCCGCTGCGCTTCAAGCCGGCGCGCGACTGCGCCTTCCGGCGCGCGTTGCAGGCCGAGGCCGAGGCCTACCTGCGCACCGACGGCGGCCACCGCTACGCCGACGGCTGGGTCTACCTGAAGGGCGCCGGCCTGGCCGGCGCGCTGCTGGCCAGCTATCTGCTGGTGTTGCGCGCCGACGCCGCGCTGCCGTTCGCGCTGGCGCTGGTGGCCTGCCTGTGCACGGCGATGGCGCTGGCGTTGAACATGCTGCACGACGCCGCCCACCTGGCGCTGTTCCGCTCGGACCGCCTGAACCGCGTCGTGCGGCGCGTGCTGGCGGTGCCGGTCGGCATCGACGCCGACTACTGGACCGTGCGCCACGTGCATTTCCACCACACCTACGCCAACATCGAAGGCTACGACCTCGACACCGAACCGAATCCCTTCCTGCGGCAAACCCCGTTCCAGGCCTGGTCGCCGCAATACCGCTACCAGCACCTGTACTGGCCGCTGGTCGCCGCGCTGTCGCTGCCCTACCTGAACTGGTACTCGGACTGGGCCGACCGCCTCGGCGCCACCCCGGTCGGCGCCCAGGGCAACGGGCCGGGCTGGCCGCTGTTTTTGACCGGCAAGCTGGCGCACGTGCTGCTGATGCTGGTGCTACCGGTGTGGGCGGCGCAGCACGCCGGCATCGGCTGGGGCGTGGCGCTGGGCGCGTATTTCCTCGGCCAGATGCTGGCCTCCTGCGTGCTGGTCAGCCTGATCCTGGGCACGCACTGGTCCGAGGTCGAGTTCTTCCAGCCGGGCGCCGACGGCGCCATGCCGCACACCTGGTACCAGCACAGCTTCCACACCGCCTGCGACTGGACGCCGCGGCCGGCCTGGCTGGGCTACTTCCTGGGCGGCCTCGACAAGCACCTGACGCACCACCTGTTCCCGACCTGGAACCACCGCCACTATCCGGCGCTGGCGGCCATCGTCGCCCGGCTGGCGCCGCAACACCAGCTGCGCTACCGCAACCTGGGCTACCGCCAACTGCTCCAGGCGCAGCAGAGTTTCCTGAAATCGATGGGCGCGCCGCCCCGGACGGGCAAAAAAGCTTGACTTGCGTTCCATAAAAGACTCTAATTTCTGTAGCGACAGAAATGAGAGAAAATAATGGAACTGACTCCGACCACGCAAAAATACATCCTCCACTGGGGCGAGATGGGTACCCGCTGGGGCGTCAACCGCACGGTGGCGCAAATCCACGCGCTGCTGTTCCTGGCCAACGACCCGCTGACGGCCGAGGACATCGCCGACACGCTGACGGTGGCGCGTTCGAACGTCAGCAACAGCCTGAAGGAGCTGCAAAGCTGGGGCCTGGTGCGCGTGTCGCACGTGATGGGCGACCGGCGCGACCATTTCGTGGCCCTGCAAGACGTCTGGGAAATCTTCCGCGTCATCCTGGAGGAGCGCAAGCGGCGCGAAATCGACCCGACCCTGACGGTGCTGCGCGAATGCGCCATCGACGGCGAGCGCGACGCCGCGCTGGCGCCGGCCACGCTGGAACGCATGGGCGAAGTGCTGGCCTTCATGGAAATGCTCGGCAGCACCTACAACGACTACAAAAACCTGCCGCCGGCGACCATGCTGCGCTTCCTGAAAATGGGCGGCAAGATGGCGCGCTTCCTCAGCCCGGACGACAAGGACGCGCTATCATGAGCGCCGCCCCGGTAGCCGGCGCGCCCAACCCCTTCATCAAAGGCCGCCCATGAGCGCGCATACGATACGTCTTTGGGCCGTGCGCTGGACCTACGCCAGCGCCGCCGCCCACCTGCTGGTGGCCGTGGCGCTGCCGTGGATCGCCGGTCTGGCGCTGCTCGACGGCTACCACGGCGGCATCGAAGCGGCGTTCTGGGGCGGCGCCGCGCCGGCCGCCGCGCGCGCCCAGCAACTGTGGTGGATAACCCTGTTCGGCGCGACCATGCAGTCGGTGGCGATCTGGATGGGCGCGCTGACCTGGATCGGCGACCGCGAGCGCAGCGCCGTCGCCTGGGGCGCGCTGATCGCCGGCATCGTCGTCTGGGCGCCGCAAGACATGGCCATCTCGCTGCGGGCCGACTGCTGGCCCCACGTCTGGCTCGATTGCTTCATCGTCGTGACGATGCTGCCGCCGCTGCTCTGGCTGCTGCTGCACGACCGCCGCCGGGTGGCAGCGTGAGCGGCGCCGCCGCGCCGCGCGCGGCCGGGCCGTCCGAGGGCGAACTGTTCAAGCGCATCCTCGGCGCCGAATGGGGCAAGTTGCACCCCGACATCCAGCGCCGTTTCGGCAAGAATCCGGCGCCGGGCCTGCCGCTGTACTACCGCGGCGAGCTCAGCGAGCTGCGCTCCTCGCGCATCGCCAAGCTGCTGGGCTACCTCAGCATGCCGCTGATCCAGGGCGCGCTGATCCCCTACGACGACGCCCATTTCCCGGTCGATATCCAGGTGTATTCCAAGCCCGGCTGCGCCTTCATCTTCAAGCAGCGCATCTATCGCCTGACCCGGCGCAAGGCGATCCGCTTCACCTCGTACATGCGCGAAAGCGAAAAGGGCGAGGTGCTCGAATACGTCGGCATGGGGCTGGGCATGAAGCTGTTGCTGGCTGTGCGCGACGGCAATTTGCATTTCACCAGCGACGGCTATTTCTGGGACATCCTCGGCTGGCGCATGCCGCTGCCGGCGATCCTGACGCCGGGCACCACCTTCCTGCGCCACTGCAACGACAACCCGCAGCAGTTCAACATCCGCATCGACATCGAACACTGCCTGTTCGGCCGCACCTTCACCCAAGTCGGGGTGTTCCGCGAAATGCCGGACGCACAACATGAACAGGACGCCGCATGAACACCCATTTACTCGCATTGCAACTGATGGCCGCGCAAGGCTGCCTGGGCGCCTTCGACACGCTCTACCACCACGAGTTGACCGAGGCGCTGCCGCAGCGCGCCAGCGCCCGGCTGGAACTGGCGATCCACTCGGTGCGCGCGCTGATCTACAGCGTGATGTTCATCGGCCTGTCGGCCTGGTCCTGGCACGGCGCGTGGGCGTTGGCGCTGCTGGCCATCTTCGTCGTCGAAATCCTGCTGACGCTGTGGGACTTCGTCGTCGAGGACCGCACCCGCCTGCTGCCGGCGACCGAGCGCGTCACCCACACCGTGCTGGCGATCAACGGCGGCGCCTTCATCACGCTGCTGGTGCTGAACACGCCGCCATGGCTGGCCGAGCCGACGGCGCTGGTGTGGCAGCCGTTCGGCGCGCTCAGCGTGTTCCTGGCGCTGTGCGGCGTCGGCGTCGCCGCCTCCGGTGTGCGCGACGGCTTGGCCGCGCACCGGCTCGGGCGCGCCGGGCTGGCCGGCGCGCCCGAGCCGGTGCGCTTCAACGACGCCGAACAGCGCGTGCTGGTGACCGGCGCCACCGGTTTCATCGGCCAGAAGCTGGTGGCGGCGCTGCTGGCCGACGGCCACCAGGTGACGGTGCTGACGCGCCGGGTCAAGCAGGCGGCCTGGCTGTTCGACGGCCGCGTGCGCTGCGTCGACAGCATGGCGCAGTTGCCGGCGCGCGAGCGCATCGACGTTATCGTCAACCTGGCCGGCGCGCCCGTCCTCGGCCGGCGCTGGACGGCGGCGCGCCAGGCCCTGCTGCGGCGCAGCCGCAGCGGCCTGACGCAGGCGCTGGTGGTGTGGATCGCCCGGGCCGAGCACAAGCCGCGCCTGCTGGTGTCGGCCTCGGCCATCGGCTACTACGGCGCCCAGGCCCGGGGCGACGACAGCGTGCTGACCGAGGCGAGCGGGCCGCGGGCGGTCTTCATGTCGCAGCTGTGCAGCGAATGGGAGGCGGCGGCGCAGACGGCCACGGCGCACGGCGTGCGCGTCGCCTGCATGCGCCTGGGCCTGGTGTTCGGCCTGCAAGGTTCGTTACCCTTGATGATGCTGCCGATCAAGCTGGGGTTGGGCGGTCCGCTGGGCGGCGGACGCCAGTGGCTCTCGTGGATACACGTCGACGACGTGGTGCGCGGCGCCGCCCATTTGATGCGCCTGGACGACGCCGGCGGCGCCTACAACTTCACCGCGCCGGAAAGCTTGACGCAGGCGCGCTTCAGCCAAATCGCCGCGGCCCTGGCCGGCCGGCCGAGCGGCTTGCCGACGCCGGGCTGGCCGATGCGCCTGGCGCTGGGCGAGCAGGCCGACTTGCTGCTGGAGGGCCAGCGCGTGGCGCCGGCGCGGCTGCTGGCGGGCGGCTTCGCCTTCCGCTACCCGGACGTCAAAAGCGCGCTGCAAAGCGTCGCGTAAATCCGGCGCACCGCGAACCGGGGGCAGCCCCCAGTGCCGCTAAGTCAAGGATTTTCATAGGTCGGGTTGGCGTAGCTTGAGCAGGTTTTGTGCCCACGCGGTTGGTTGCGGCGCGCGTGGGCACAAGGACGTGCCTACCCTACAGCGGGCCGATGATTATGCTGCGAAACGTCTGCCGCGCTTCCGGCAGCGCCTGGCAGGCGTCGTTGCCGTCGTCGCTGAGCACTTGCATGGTGTCGGTGCCCGGAACCGCGAAGATGGCTTCGGGGCGCAGCGTCTTGAAGTCGGCCCGCGGCAGCGCCACGGCGGCGTCGCCGCGCCGGCCCGACCACCGATACAGTGCGAAAGCGCCGGCGTTGGCCGCCGGCCCGGCAACGATCAGGTAGGACGAGCCGACCCGTTCGACGCTGCGCACGCCGCGCCCGCCCAGGTCGAGTTCGAACGCCGCGCCGAACCTGGCCTGTTTTCCCTCGATTAATTCATCCGGGTTCAGCAGCGGCAGCAGCAGCGCCTTGCCGCGCAACAGCGGGCTGCGCAGGCCAATCAGCAACTGGCCCTGCGGCGTCGCCGCCAGGCCCTCGATGTTGAAGCCGCCGGGCTGCTCCGGCCCCAGCCCGGCCGCCGCGGCGAGCCCGAGCGGCCGCAGTTCCGCCGCCGCGATCATGTCTTCCTGCAGCCCGGCGTAGGCCCGTCCCGTCAGCCGCGGGTGTCCCTCGCCGTCGCCCATGTCGGTGGCGAAGAAGCGGTGGCGGCGCTGCTGCGCCTCGCCCTTCTTGTTGCGCCCGTGCGAGGAGATCCAGTAGATGCGCTGGCCGATCGCCGCAGCGCCCTCCAGGTCCGATTCCTTGTCTTTTTTGGTGGCGAGGAATTCCCAGGCGTCGACGGCGTCCACCGGGTCGGCGACGCCGCGCCGGTAGATTTTCAGCGTGTTGCGCTCGTCGTCGGCGACGATAAAACGGTCCGGCCCCAGCGCGACGGCGGCCGAGGCGTCGCACAGGCCCCGGTAGACGAACTCTTGTTGCGCGGCGGCGCGCGGCGCGGCGGCCAGCAGCGCGGACGCGGCCAACGCGCAGGCGGCGCGGCGAAGTGGATGGCTCATGTGATCAATTCCCGGTGGCGCCGACGCTCGCGGCGGTCCGGCCGGCGTTGGCTGCTACAAAGATAGGGCGAAACGGCGCGCGCGTCGACTTATTTATCGCCCGCGCTTGATCCCGGGCCGAGCGTCGCAGCGGTGCGTGCTGTTGGTGCGGCGCACAATATCGGTGCTGGAAAAACACTCACAGGGCTGAAAAACGCGCTAAAACCGTTCGCCAACCGTGCGCCGCCGCCCTTGTCGAGCTGGCACACCAATTGCTGTTACCTGTTGAGCAGCTAGATGAAACGGCAAGCCGGACGCAGCAGCCCGCCGCCCTTGTCTCCGCAATTCCATGCACTCTACGAGGCCACAATGACAATCGAAACCCCCTTCAATCCGAGCCGCCGCAAGTTGCTGGTGGCCGGCGCCGGCGCCACCGCGCTGGCCGCGTTGCCGGGCGGCGGCGCCTGGGCAGCCGGCTCCGACAAGCCGGAAAAGGAGGAGGTCAAGGTCGGCTTCATCCCGCTGACCGACTGCGCCTCCGTGGTGATGGCGTCGGTGCTGGGCTTCGACAAGAAGTACGGCATCAAGATCGTGCTGAGCAAGGAGGCCTCGTGGCCGGGCGTGCGCGACAAGCTGGTCAATGGCGAGCTGGACGCGGCGCACGTGCTGTACGGCCTGCTGTACGGCGTGCACCTGGGCGCCGGCGGGCCGAAGAAGGACATGGCCGTGCTGATGAACCTGAACCACAACGGCCAAGCCATTACGCTGTCGAAAAAGGTGGCCGACAAGGGCGGCGTCGACGGCGCCTCGCTGGCCAAGCTGATGCGCACCGACAAGCGCGACTACACCTTCGCCCAGACCTTCCCGACCGGCACCCACGCGATGTGGTTGTACTACTGGCTGGCCAGCTACGGCATCGACCCGATGAAGGACGCCAAGGTGATCACGGTGCCGCCGCCGCAGATGGTGGCCAATATGCGCATCGGCAACATGGACGGTTTTTGCGTCGGCGAGCCGTGGAACCACCGCGCCATCGTCGACGGCGTCGGCGTCACCGCCGCCACCACCCAGGAGATTTGGCGCGACCATCCGGAAAAGGTGCTGGGCAGCACCGCCGAGTGGGTCAAGAAATACCCGAACACGGCGCGCGCGCTGACCGCCGCCGTGCTCGAGGCCGGCCGCTGGATCGACGCCTCGCTGTCGAACAAGAACAAGATGGCGCAAACCATCGCCGACAAGTCCTACGTCAACACCTCGGTCGACGTCATCAACCAGCGCATCCTGGGCCGCTACCAGAACGGCATGGGCAAGACTTGGGACGACCCGAACTACATGAAATTTTTCAACGACGGCAGCGTCAACTTCCCCTACCTGTCGGACGGCATGTGGTTCCTGACCCAGCAGAAGCGCTGGGGCTTGCTCAAGGCCGAGCCGGACTACCTGGCGGTGGCCACGGCGATCAACCAGATCGACGTCTACAAGGACGCCGCCGCGATGGCCCAGGTCAGCGTGCCGAAGTCGGCCATGCGCAGCGTGAAGATGATCGACGGCACCACCTGGGACGGCAAGAATCCGAAGGCCTACGCCGCGTCGTTCCAGATCAAAGCTTAAACCACGGAGGATGCGATGAGTGCAGTCATGGAAAACATCAACAAGGGAACCTTGCCGCTGGCCGACCCGGCTTTGAAGGGCGCCGGCAAACCGCCGCGCAGCGAACGGCTGGCGGCGCGCGGCTACACGCTGGGCACCGGCAAGTCGCGCCTGCGCCCCGTCGTGTTGCGTTACCTGCCGCCGCTGCTGGGGCTGGCGATGCTGGTGCTGGTGTGGCAAATCATCGCCGCCAAAAACAGCAATTTCCCGACGCCGTGGGTGACCGCGCTGGAAGCCGTCAAGCTGTTCTCCGACCCCTTCTACAGCAAGGGGCCGAACGACCGGGGCATCGGCTGGAACATCCTGGCCTCGCTCCAGCGGGTCGCGCTCGGCTTCGGCATGGCGGCCGTGGTCGGTATTCCGCTGGGCTTCATGATCGGCCGCTTCAAGTTCCTGGCCGGCATGTTCAACCCCATCGTCGCGCTGCTGAAGCCGGTCTCGCCGCTGGCCTGGCTGCCGATCGGCCTGCTGGTATTCAAGGCCGCCGACCCGGCCGCGATCTGGTCGATCTTCATCTGCTCGATCTGGCCGATGGTCATCAACACCGCCGTCGGCGTGCAGCGCGTGCCGCAGGACTACATGAACGTGGCGCGCGTGCTGAACCTGTCGGAGTGGAAGATCATCACCAAGATCCTGTTCCCGGCCGTGCTGCCGTATATGTTGACCGGCGTGCGCCTGGCCATCGGCACCGCCTGGCTGGTAATCGTCGCCGCTGAAATGCTGACCGGCGGCGTCGGCATCGGCTTCTGGGTTTGGGACGAGTGGAACAACCTGAACGTGCCGCACATTATCATCGCCATCGTCGTCATCGGCGTGGTCGGGCTGCTGCTGGAACTGGCGCTGGTGGCATTGGCAAAATCATTCACCTACGAAGAAGTCGGGGGCTAAGCATGAACATGGGCGCGCACAAATTCATCGACATCCAACACGCCGACATGGTGTTCCCGACCAAGAAGGGGCCGTTCGTCGCGCTCGACGACGTCAGCCTGACGGTCGAGAAGGGCGAGTTCATCACCCTGATCGGCCACTCCGGCTGCGGCAAGTCGACGCTGCTGAACCTGATCGCCGGCCTGAGCACGGCCAGCGCCGGCGCCTTGATCTGCGGCGGGCGGGAAATCGCCGGGCCGTCGCCGGAGCGCGCCGTGGTGTTCCAGAACCACTCGCTGCTGCCGTGGCTGACCTGCTACGAAAACGTCCACCTGGGCGTGGAGCGGGTGTTCGGCGCCAGGGAGAGCGGCGGGCAATTGAAGGAGCGCGTGATGGGCGCGCTGGCGATGGTCGGCCTGACGGCGTCGGCGCACAAGCGGCCGCACGAGATTTCCGGCGGCATGAAGCAACGCGTCGGCATCGCCCGCGCCCTGTCGATGGAGCCGAAGGTGCTGCTGATGGACGAGCCCTTCGGCGCGCTCGACGCGCTCACCCGCGCCCACCTGCAGGACGAGCTGCTGCGCATTGTCGGCGCCACCGGGTCGACCGTGGTGATGGTGACGCACGACGTCGACGAGGCGGTGCTGCTGTCGGACCGCATCGTCATGATGACCAACGGGCCGGCGGCGAGCATCGGCGAAATCCTGCAGGTGCGGCTGGCGCGTCCGCGCGAACGGCTGGCGCTGGCGCAAGACCCGCTGTATGCGAGCTACCGCACCAGCGTGCTCGACTTCCTGTACCGGCGCCAGGCGCGCCCGGTGAAAGAGGCGGCGTAGCCGGGTTTTGGCGGCGCCCGGCGGGCGTCAAACCTCTTTGATTTCGTCGAGCGGCCAGCGCGGGCGCACGTTGAACGCGTAATCGCGCTTGGCCGCCTGCGGGTTGATTTGCAGGCGCATCGCGCCGGCGAAGGCGATCATCGCGCCGTTGTCGGTGCAGAACTCCAGCTCGGGGTAGTAGACCTTGAAGTGCTTCTTGGCCGCCGCCGCGTTCAGCGCCGCGCGCAGCTGGGTGTTGGCGCCGACGCCGCCGGCGATCACCAGGCGCTTCAGGCCGGTGTGCTTGAGCGCGCTGACGCACTTGGCCGTCAGCACGTCGACGATGGCGTCGACGAAGCCGCGCGCGATGTCGGCCTTGTCCTGCTCGCAGATGTTGGCGACGACTTTTTCCTCGTGGTTCTTGACCACCGTCAGCACCGCCGTTTTCAGGCCGGAAAAGCTGAAGTTCAAATCCTTCGAATGGAGCATCGGCCGCGGCAGCTTGTAGGCGCTCGGGTCGCCGAATTCGGCCAGGCGCGAAATCGCCGGCCCGCCCGGGTAGCCCAGCCCCAGCAGCTTGGCCGACTTGTCGAAGGCCTCGCCGGCGGCGTCGTCGAGCGTCTCGCCCAGCAGCGTGTACTGGCCGACGCCGTCGACGCGCATCAGTTGCGTGTGGCCGCCCGACACCAGCAGCGCGATGAAGGGGAAGGCCGGCGGCTCGGACGCCAGCAACGGCGACAGCAGGTGGCCCTCCAGATGGTGGATGCCGAGCACCGGCTTGTCGATCGCCAGGCCCAGGCTGCAGGCCACCGACGAGCCGACCAGCAGCGCGCCGGCCAGGCCGGGGCCCTGGGTGTAGGCGATCGCGTCGATGTCGGCCAGCGCCACGCCGGCCTTGGCCAGCGTCTCCTGCAGCAGCGGGATGGCGCGGCGGATATGGTCGCGCGAGGCCAGCTCCGGCACCACGCCGCCGTACTGCTCGTGCATCGCCACTTGCGAATAAAGGGCGTGCGACAACAGGCCGCGCCGGGTGTCGTACAACGCCAGGCCGGTTTCGTCACAGGAGGATTCGACGCCGAGAACAATCATGGGGAGCTAACAAATGCATTAAAGCCGACATTGTAAAGGAAAGCCGCGCGGCGGCGGACCCTCGGCGCCAAGGCGGGCAGGCCCAGCCCCTCGCCCCTGGATCGCAGCCGCCCACGCACCAAGCCGGCCCCGCCTTTTGGCGCGCGCCGCACCCCGTCAGTGCATTTCTTGCCGCTTTGCCATTGGAGCGTCGAACTGGCGTCCGGTTGCGCCGTCGCGCCGGCTTAGGGGGCTAAGCCGGAACCCCAGATTATTCCGGCCAAAGCGAATGCCAGTTGTTGGCTTGGTGGGAGCGAAGCTACCACCAGATGAAATTTGCTAGTGTTGCTTGTCCGCGCAAGGGCTGCAGTTGTGCCGCAGCTTGCTGCGGGCTAGCAGTCGCGTCCCCATTCATCGTTCAAGCCGGTGTCGTAACTGAAGTCGGCAGCGCGGTGACGGCCTTTTCTTACGGTGACGAAGTATTTCTACGCAGAATTAGCCCGTGGTGGCACCTATGCAGACTACGTGGCGGTCGATGCCGCGCAAGTTGCGCTGAAGCCCCGCACCGTGTCGTTCGCCACGGCGGCGGCTTTGCCCATACCGGGAGTGGCGGCCTGGAGCGCTTTGATCGAAACAGCCCAACTGGAGCGCGGTATGCGCGTGTTGATCCACGGTGGCGCCGGCGCGCTGGGCAGCGTGGCAGTGCAACTCGCCGATCTTGACCAGATCGCCACCGCACCGGCCGCAGGTGCATGAGTCCGACT
Organism: Janthinobacterium sp. CG_23.3; assembly: GCF_046115965.1. Classification (NCBI taxonomy): domain Bacteria; kingdom Pseudomonadati; phylum Pseudomonadota; class Betaproteobacteria; order Burkholderiales; family Oxalobacteraceae; genus Janthinobacterium; species Janthinobacterium sp. CG_23.3. The sequence continues at coordinate 46,566 of NZ_JBJXIB010000029.1, forward strand.
CGTGCAGGCGCGCCACGCGTTCGATGTGGCCGGGCAGTGGCTGGCGGCCGGCGCGAGCGCGTTTCTTCCTTGGCGCGTCGACCAGGGCTTCCAGCTCGGCCAGATCCGCTTCCCACGTTTCCTGGAACAGGTCGCGCTGTTCGGACGAGAGCGCCTCGGCCTTGGCGCCGAAGCGCTTGGCCGGTGGTGCGCCAGTGCGAGCGTCAACGCCTGGATTGTGACGTTCGCGGTGTGCAGTTCGGCGTTCAGGCGGGCCTTTTTTTCGCCTCCCTGAGCAGGCGGTCGGCCACCTCCGCAATCCACTTCGGCGGTGTCGGACGGGTGCTCAATCGGGCCAGGTCGTCGCTTAATTCGATCCCTGATTTTTAACATTTCACCTATGAAGCAGCCAGCAATCATATCGCATTTTCCGATCGTTTCCAGGCTGATCATGCGCGCCATTTCACAGCACCCAGGCGCGCGTGTCGGCCATGCGCGTATCCACGGCCTCGACGGCGCACCATACCTGTGTCGGGCTGGGGATCATGACAAGGCCCCAAGCAAGTGCCCCAACCATGCCGCCGACACCTCGCCGGTCATTGACAGCGACCAACCTTGGGGGCCGCGCAACACCAAGTCCGCGCGGGACGCAGACGCCGCCTCGACGCCGGAAGCATTGCGGGCAGCATGGAGCCACGCACGTTACCTGCATGGTGACTATTCAGCCTGAGCGTACAGCGTAGAAAGTTGTTGTAAACGAATCGTGGATAACGCATCATGCGTGCATGCCACCAAAACCGCCCCGCCC
>NZ_JBJXIB010000030.1:0-46082 GCF_046115965.1 Janthinobacterium sp. CG_23.3
GAAGTCGATCCGCCGCTTGGCTGTATCGAGTTCGACTTTGGTCACCGACCACGGCGCTTGCAGGCCCAGCGCGCTTGTAAACAGGGCTTCAACGGGAATACTCATCAGGCGTTCTTCGTCTTCAAAATGGCAGTGCCCGCTATGGTACTAGATGTCAAGTTCCACACGAAACGGCATAGAGCCGAGTTCCGGACGCAACAATAGGTTCGCGTTTCGCCATTGCCGCTCATAGGAGGCGGGAGGCAGATTGCCCAGTACCGAGTTCAATTGCTTGCAATTGTAGAAGCCGACGAAGTAGTCCGTGACGTCGGCCTTGGCCTCGGCGTGGTTGGCGTATTGGCGCTACCAGACGCGTTCCATTTAAGATTCAAGAAAAACCGTTCGGCGACCGCGTTGTCCCAGCAATTGCCTTTCCGGCCCATGCGGCAAACAAAGCCGTGCTCGCTGAGTAGATCCTGGCACAGCTCGCTGGCGTACTGGCTACCACGGTCGGAATGGACGACCAGGCCTGGGCCCGGCTGCCGCTGCTGGATGCCCATATTCAAGGCGTGCAGACCAGTTCAGTTCGGCGGGCATGCTCGACGCCATGGACCAGCCACGACCTTGCGTGCGAACAGGTCGAGCACGATGGCCAGATACAGCCAGCCGGCGCCGGCATGGCCGCTGATGTTATTTTTTCTTCGTCGTCGCCTTCTGAGCTTCGGGCACGGTCGCATAGTCGGCAGGGTCGCCGGAATCGGTCGGCTTGGCCAGTACCGCCTCAATCTGCGGCGACATGGGAAGGCGCAGGTTGATACCCTTGGGTGGGATCGGCGACATGAACCACTTGTGGTACAGGCGCTGCATGTCCTCGCGCGACTTGTAGGCGCGCGTGAGAGCCTCGTCGACCGCCTTCTTGAAGGCCGGATCGTCTTTGCGCAGCATGATGCCGTAGGGTTCGACCGACAGCGCCTCGTTGCTGATCTCGTAGTCGCCGGGTTCCTTGGCGTTGGCGCGCTGGGACACCAGCAAGATGTCGTCGTTGGCCGCGGCCGCGGCGCGGCCGGTCTCCAGCATCAGGAACGTTTCCGGATGGTCTTTGCCGACCATGATGGTCATGCCCAGGTTGCGTTCCTTGTTGAGGATGGTCAGCTGCTTCAGGGTCGTGGTGCCGGCCGTGACCACCAGGGACTTGCCCTTCATGTCCGCCAGCGTCTTGATGTTGGAGGATTTCTTGACCATCAAGCGGCTGCTCACCACGTACATGGTGGGCGCGAACGCGACCTGCTGCTGGCGCTCGAGGTTGTTGGTGGTCGACCCGCATTCCAGATCGATGGTGCCGTTGGCCATCAGCGGGATGCGGTTGGCGGCGGTGACCGGGTTCATCATCACTTTCAGCTCCCCCAGGCCCAACTGCTTTTGCAGCGCCGTCACGACCTTCATGCACAGGTCTACCGAATAGCCCTGGTATTGCTGCTTATCGTCCAGGAAGGAAAACGGCACGGCGCCGTCGCGCACGCCCAGCGTGATGAGGCCGGTCTTCTTGATCTTGGCCAGCGTGCCGGTCAATTCCTGCGCCTGCGCGCCTGCGCCAAGGAACGCGGCGCCGAGCAGCACCGCCGTGAAGGTCGAAAATTTCATTTAATCTACTCCGATACAGTTAGGTAAACGTCGGCCGTCAGCTGACGGCGCCCGCAAGCGGTGGCAAGGTTGGCGCGGGCAGTGCCGCCAACACCCGCCCAAGCCAAGCACCAGCGGGCCGAGGAAACAGAAGGACAGGCCGGCCGCACAGAACCGGGGGCGAATACCCTTCCGGTTGTTTTAGAGTATGGCAGTCAGGCCTGAGTAAAAAAAACGATATTAATTTGTGTTTTACATCAAAAAAATTGATGCAATACTAGCGGTGTGTGGGGTGTGGCCCGTCGGCACAACCCCACCGCCGCAACGCCGCGGCTCTCCTTGCCCAACGTATGGCTAGCCACTCCAAGGTCTCAATGAACGTCCCGGGCTCCGCTCAGGTGCGCATAGTAGATCTTGCTGACGATGACCCACGTGCCGTCGACCTTCAGCAAATTTAAGAAATCGGTGTAGCGATTGCCCGCCATATTGTCGCTGTCGACGCGCGCGCTCGCCGCATTGCCCGCGATGTCGATACGGGCAATGGCCGCACGCGCGCCGGGATACGGCGGCAAGGCGTCGACGGCGTCGTAGAGCTCCTGGACCTCCGGTCCAAACACTTCCTGGCCGTTCTGTCCGAAGATCGTCGCCTGCGGGTGAAACGCCGGCTTCACCAGCACACTGCCGGCCATCGCGTTGCCTTCAATGTAGTGGCGCAACACCGCGACGATGGCGCCGTGCTCCTCGACATAGCGTGCTTCGCTCATTGCATGATTCCTGATGGGCGTGGTTGTTGACACACTATGTTCTCCTTTTCCCAGCGGGCGATCACCAAGGGCGCCACGGCATTGCCCAGCACATTGAGCGTCGTCGTCCCGCTATCGATAATCCTGAAGATTCCGGCAATCAACGCCACGCCGTCCAGGGGTAGCCCGGCCGATGCCAGGGTGGCGGAAAGAATGATGATGGCGAAGCCGGGAACACCGGCGGCGCCCTTGGATGTCAGCACCATGGTGATCACCAGCAGCGCCTGCTGCGTCGCGCTCAGGTCGATGCCATACAATTGCGCGATGAAGATGGTCGCCACGCCCAAGAAGATCGCGGCGCCGTCCAGATTGAAGGCGTAGCCGACGGGGACAACAAAACTGACGATACGGCGCGGCACGCCATAGCTCTCCAGCTTGGCCATCAGTTGCGGCATGACCGCCGCCGACGCCGCGCTGGAAAACGCGAGGAGCAGTTCGTGCCTGAAATAGCGGATCAGCTTAAACAAATTTTCATCGATTAGATAGCAGATGCCGCCTAGCACGACCACGGCAAAGATGATGAGCGCCAAGTAGACCACGCCGATCAACTTCAACAACGGCAGCAGCGAGGCGAATCCGAAGGCGCAGACGGTGGCGCCTATCATGCCAAAGACGCCGACCGGCGCGTAGGCCATGACGATGCCCACCACCTTGAACATCGCATCCAGCACGCCCTGCAGTACCGCCACCACCGGCGCGCTCCTTTCCCTCGGCAGGGAGTTCAGCGACAGCCCGAACAGCACGGCAAAAAACAGTATGGAAAGCAGCTTTCCCTCCGACAGCGCCACGAAGATGTTCTCCGGGACAATGTTCTGCAGGATGACCAGCGCCCCCTTGGTCGGCTCCATCTTCAGCGCCGACCCGCCATGCGCCATCCCCGAGATGTCGGTGCCGACCCCGGGCTTGAACACATTCGCCAGCAGCAGGCCGACGACGATCGCCAGGCTGCTGATGACGAAGAAATAACCCAGGGATTTCGCCCCCATGCGGCCAAATGACTTGTTGTCGCCGCCGGCGATCCCCAACACCATGCAGCACAGGACCATGGGCACCACAACCATCTTCATCATCCTGATGAAGATGTCGCCCAGCGGCTTCAATATTTCCGCGCTCACCCATGCTTGGTGCAGCGGGTGCGTGTTGAAATGCCATCCGACCAGGATGCCGAGCACCAGCCCGATGACAATTTGATTAACCAAAGAAATCCGTTTCATGCCTGTCCCCCGTATTATTTTGTAGTGGAGTGGCACGGGCCGCAGCCCGCGCCGCGCGCGTCACTTCGCGAAGAGCTGGCCGATGTCCTGGAAGGCCTTGAACTCGAGGGCGTTGCCACAGGGATCGAACAGGAACATGGTGGCCTGCTCGCCTACCTGGCCCTTGAAGCGGACGTAGGGTTCGATCACGAACTTGGTGCCGAACGATTTCAGGCGCTCGGCCAGCGCTTCCCACTGGCCCCAGTCCATCACGACGCCGAAGTGGGGCGCCGGTACATCATGTCCATCCACCGGGTTGGAATGCGCCTGTTCCTGCGAAGCCGTTTTGGGGTGCTCGTGTATCACCAGTTGATGGCCGTAGAAATTGAAGTCCACCCATTGGGCGCTGGAGCGCCCCTCCTCCAGCCCTAAGACTTCGCCGTAAAAGCGGCGTGCGGCTGGCAGGTCGTACACTGGAATGGCCAGGTGGAAAGGCGAAAGTTTCATGAGGAATCTCCTGTTTGACGGTTGTGATGGTTGTACGGCGGCGACATCCGAAGATGTCCACACCCTGACGCAGGCATTGTAAAATGCCGAAAACCAAAAGAAAATCAATATATATTTTTGAAAAACACAAACAGGAATGATGAATGATACGCGAGCTGAAAACACTGGTCGCCGTCGCGCGGGAGGGCACTTTCGCCGCAGCCGGCGACAAGATCGGTTTGACACAGGCGGCCGTGAGCGCCCAGATGCAGCGCCTGCAGGCCGAACTCGGCTTCCCCCTGTTCGACCGCGCGGGGCGCTCGGCGCGCCTCAACAAGATGGGCCACCAGATCCTGGAACAAACGCAGGTATTGTTACTGCTCTACGACAACCTTGGGTCCGCGACGGCCGGCGTGCCCGCCAGCGTGGTGAACATCGGCGCCATCGCCTCGGTGCAGCGCTCCGTGCTGCCGGACGCGCTGGCCGCGCTGCACCGGCAATGTCCGGGCTGCAGGACGCGCGTCCTGCCGGGCTTGTCGATGGAGTTGCTCGACATGGTCGATGCGGGGGAGATCGACATGGCGGCCATCATCCGTCCCCCCTTCTCGCTGCAAAGCGACCTGCTCTGGACCACGCTGGCGCGCGAGCCGTTCCGGCTGATCGTCCCGCGCGATACGCCGGGCGACGACTGGGTCGAGTTGCTGTCGCAACAGCCGTTCGTGCGCTACGACCGCGCTTCGTTCGGCGGGCGCCAGGTTGACCGCTTCCTGCGGAAAATGCATCTCCCGCTGCGGGAAATATGCGAAGTCGACGAACTGGACGCCATCGTCAAGCTGGTGGCCAACCGCGTGGGCGTGGCATTGGTACCGCAAACGGCGGCGCAGCGGCGCTGGCCGGCTGCGGTACGCGCAATCGATCTGGGGCAACACACTTTTCATCGGGACATCGGGCTGGTGCACCGGTCGCTGGCCAGCCTGAGCGGCCCCGCGCACATGCTGCTGCAACTGATCGCAGGCCAAGTCCAGGGACTCCAGCCGGCGCGGTAACGCAGCGAGCTGGCGTGATGTACGTGCTACACGGACCCGGCATTGCCGATACACTCGGCCTCCCCGCACGGCGTCCACGAGAACCAGCGCCAGAAGCTGGCGGCCCCTCTGCTGACGACCTTCTTCCGCTCGACCGCGGCGATCCCCATCGGGGAGGCCGCACCCGGAGCGCTCGGATCGAGCAGCGCAGGTCGCTCAAAGCATCCGCATCCCAGCAAGCCATTCCAATACGCAAAAGCCCTCACCAATGGCAAGGGCTTTTGCGGTTTTTCAGCAGTCTGAACCCTCTGAAAACAGGGCTTCGATATTCGTGCTCGCACATTCAGAAACAGCTCGGGTTCATGCTTACGCCAAGCCAGCAACGACATTTTGCACCTGGACATGCAGCATGGGAAGGTCCGCCTGGATGGTCTTCCAGACGATTTCGTAATTGACATTGAAGTAGCCATGGGCCACCGCATTGCGGATCTGACAAGCGAATGCCAGCGGCAATTCCGGATGCTTCGCGGCGAACTCCGGATAGTGTTTTTGGACGTTATTGCTGGCTTCGCCAAGTATCTCGAGGTTGCGGATTACGGCATCCTGCACCAGCTCGTTTTGCAAAAAAACGACTTCATCCAATTCCTGGGTGTAACGACCGGTCCGCTCCATCGCCTGCAGCATATGCGCCAGTTAATCAGCCAAGCGCCGCTGGTCCTTGCTCATACCGCGATGACTTCAGCCAACACGGCTGCTCGGAATTTTTCCGGCAACGCCTTCGGGCTCAGGACGTCGACCGGCACGCCTAACAGTTGCAGGAGCTCGTGAAGGACCCGTTGCCGGGGTCATCACGCACCGCTGCTATGCGTTCAACAAGCTATGCTGCAGCGCAAGGACGCTTGGCCAAAGACTCACCGCCCTTGCCGCAAAAGCCCGCCATTTACGCTCGATCAGGCAGCCGATACATTCATCGGCCAGCAACGACTCATCCGATTTCACATCTGAGGGGATAACGTTCCTTCAGGAAAGTTATTCCCACTCGATGGTCGCGGGTGGCTTGCCGGAAATATCGTAGACCACGCGGTTGATGCCGCGCACTTCATTGATGATGCGGTTCGACACTTTGCCCAGCAGCGAGTGCGGCAGGTGCGCCCAGTGCGCCGTCATGAAGTCCTGCGTCTGCACCGCGCGCAGCGCCACCACGTACTCGTAGGTGCGGCCGTCGCCCATGACGCCGACCGACTTCACCGGCAGGAACACGGCGAAGGCCTGGCTGGTGCCGTCGTACCAGTTCCGCGGCGCCTGCTCAGGGTCGAGGCCCTCGCCGCCGACGAATTCAAACGGCGCGTTGCGCAGCTCTTCGATGAAGATCGCGTCGGCGCGGCGCAGCAGGTCGGCGAAGTCCTTCTTCACCTCGCCGAGGATACGCACGCCCAGGCCAGGACCAGGGAACGGATGGCGGTAAACCATCTCGTGCGGCAGCCCGAGCGCGACGCCCAGCTTGCGCACTTCGTCCTTGAACAGTTCACGTAGCGGTTCGAGCAACTTCAGGTTCAAGGTCTCCGGCAAACCGCCGACGTTGTGGTGGCTCTTAATGGTCTGGCCCTTCTTGCCCTTGCCGGCGCTTTCGATGACGTCGGGGTAGATGGTGCCCTGCGCCAGCCATTTGGCGTTGGAGAGCTTGCCCGCTTCGACCTGGAACACTTCGACGAATTCGCGGCCGATGATTTTGCGCTTCGCTTCCGGGTCGACGACGCCGGCCAGGTGGCCCATGAATTGCTCTTCGGCGTCGACGCGGATGACTTTGACGCCGAGGTTCTTGGCGAACATGTCCATCACCATCTTGCCCTCGTCCAGGCGCAGCAGGCCGTGGTCGACGAAGACGCAGGTCAACTGGTCGCCGATGGCGCGGTGGATCAGCGCGGCGGCAACCGACGAGTCGACGCCGCCGGACAGGCCGAGGATGACGTCGTCGGTGCCGACCTGGGCGCGGATCTTCTCGACCGCCTCGGTGATATAGTCAGGCATGTTCCAGTCGGATTTGCAGCCGCAGATTTCATGCACGAAACGGCCCAGGATGGCCTTGCCCTGCATCGTGTGCGTCACTTCCGGGTGGAATTGCACGGCGTAGAAGCGGCGCTCCTCGTCGGCCATGGCGGCGATCGCGCAACTGGCCGAGTTGCCCATCAGCTTGAAGCCGGGCGGCATCTCGAGCACCTTGTCGCCGTGGCTCATCCACACCTTCAGCATGCCGTGGCCTTCGTCGGTGACGAAGTCGGCGATGCCGTCGAGCAGCTTAGTGTGGCTGCGGGCGCGCACTTCGGCGTAGCCGAATTCGCGCACCAGGCCGTTTTCAACCTTGCCGCCCAGTTGCGCGGCCATCGTCTGCATGCCGTAGCAGATGCCCAGCACCGGCACGCCCAATTCGAACACGGCCTGCGGCGCGCGCGGCGCGTCGCCTTCCAGCACTGAGCTGTGGCTTCCCGACAGGATCACGCCGGCGGCGCCGTAGTTGCGCACGAACTCGTCGCTGACGTCGTGCGGGAACACTTCGGAGAACACGCCGGAATCGCGCACGCGGCGGGCGATCAACTGGGTGACTTGTGAGCCGAAATCGAGGATGAGGATTTTAGAATGCATGGAGTGGGCACTTTTCAATGAATACATCGGGGAGCAGGCGCTCTGCCCCGGTGGAAAACGGTGGCGCGCCCCGCCGGTGGCGGGACGGCTGCTGGCGCGACGTTGCCGCGCCAGCCCTTGCAACATCAGTCGCCGGAGCGGTAGTTCGGCGCTTCCTTGGTGATCTGCACGTCGTGCACATGCGACTCGCGCATGCCGGCCGACGTGATTTCCACGAATTCGGCTTTTTCGCGCAGTTCGTCGATGGTGGCGCAACCGCAGTAACCCATCGATTGGCGCACGCCGCCGACCAGTTGGTAGATGATCGCCAGCACGCTGCCCTTGTAGGCGACGCGCCCTTCGATACCTTCTGGCACGAACTTGTCGGCCTTCATGGTGGCGTCCTGGAAATAACGGTCGGCCGAGCCGTCCGTCATCGCACCCAGGCTGCCCATGCCGCGGTAGGACTTGAAGCTGCGGCCCTGGTACAGGATCACTTCGCCAGGCGCTTCTTCGGTGCCGGCGAACATGCTGCCCATCATCACGGTCGAGGCGCCGGCGGCCAGCGCCTTCGAGATGTCGCCCGAGAAGCGGATGCCGCCGTCGGCGATGCACGGCACGCCGGTGCCGGCCAACGCTTCGGCAACGTTGGAAATCGCGGTGATTTGCGGCACGCCGACGCCGGCGACGATACGGGTGGTGCAGATCGAGCCAGGGCCGATGCCGACCTTGACCGCGTCGGCGCCGTATTCGACCAGCGCCAGGGCGGCGGCGGCGGTGGCGATGTTGCCGCCGATGACGTCAACGTGGGGAAATTTGGTTTTGATCCAGCGCACCCGATCCAGGATGCCCTGCGAATGGCCGTGGGCGGTGTCGACCACCAGCACGTCGACGCCGGCGGCGACCAGCAGTTCGATGCGCTCCTCGTCCTTGGCGCTGACGCCGACGGCGGCGCCGACCAGCAGCTTGCCCAGCGAATCCTTGGAGGCGAACGGATGTTCGGTGGCTTTCTGAATGTCCTTGACGGTGATCAGGCCGCGCAGTTCAAACGCTTCGTTGACCACAAGCACGCGTTCGAGGCGGTGCTTGTTCATCAGGCGCTTGGCTTCGGCCAGGTCGGCGCCTTCGGTGACGAACACCAGTTTTTCGCGCGGGGTCATCTTGGCGCGCGCTTCGGCGTCCAGTTCCTGCTCAAAACGCAAATCGCGGTTGGTGATGATGCCGACTACTTCCTTGCCCTGCACCACGGGGAAACCGCTGATGCCGTATTGCTCCGTCAGCGCGATCACGTCGCGGATCTTCATTTCCGGCGGAATCGTGATAGGGTCGCGCAGCACGCCCGCTTCGAAACGTTTGACCCGCGCCACTTCGCGCGCCTGGTCTTTCGGATTCAGATTCTTGTGGATAATGCCGATACCGCCTTCTTGCGCCATGGCGATGGCCAGACGGGCTTCGGTCACGGTGTCCATCGCCGCCGACAGCAGCGGAATATTCAGCGAGATGTTGCGGGTCAGGCGAGTCTTGAGGGACGTATCGACAGGCAAAACGTTGGAGTAAGCGGGGACGAGCAGCACGTCATCGAATGTGAGTGCTTTTTGAAGTAGACGCATAGCATTTCCTATTGGCGCAAAAGTGAATTATACAGACAAAATCCCCTCTCGTCTTTGCATACGGGAAAGACATCGGCAAAATGGTCGACATGCGGTGCCGCGATTGACTTCCGTGTGGAAACATGGCGAAATCTGGGCACAAGGCCAACCGAAAGACGCACATGACGACGAAACAAGCAACACCCTGGCCACGCCTGCTATTCGGCGGCGCGCTGCTGGCCGCGGCGGCGCTGGCGCAGGCGCAATACGTATGGCTCGACGACAAGGGTCTGCGGCAGTATTCGGACCGCCCGCCGCCGCCGGCGGTGCCGGCCAAACGCATCCTGAAGGCGCCCGGCGCCGCGTTGCAGGAGGCGGCCGGCGGCGAGGCCGCGGCGGCCGCATCCATCCCTGCGGCCGGCGCGCAGGCGCCCAAGGCGGAGCCGACCACCGCCGAGCGCAACGCCGACTTTCGCAAGCGCAAAGCCGACGAGGCCGAGAAGGAGCAGAAGGCCGCCGAAGCGGCCAAGCGCCAGGCCGACATCGACAGCAATTGCGCCGGCCTGCGCCAGAGCAAGCAGACGCTGGAATCGGGCCGGCGCATCGGCACCACCGACAAGGCCGGCCAGCCCGGCTACATGGGTGACGAAGAGCGCGCGCAGCAAAGCAAAAAAGTGCAGCGCGCGCTGGCCGACTGCAAATAGCGCGGCGCTGTCACCAATTGCCACAACGCCGAAACCGCCTAAATCAGGTCTTGGCTGGCTTCACGCCGGCGCGGCGGCGCCGCGTTTCCTTCGGGTCCGCCAGCAGCGGGCGGTAGACTTCGACGCGGTCGTGCTCGCGCAAGACGGTGTCGAGCGTTTTTTTCTTGGCGTAGACGCCGACGGCCGCGCTGGCCAGGTTGATTTGCGGCACCTCCAGCAGCAGGCCGCTCAAGCGCACAGCCTGCTCCAGCGTCGTGCCGGCGGGCACCTGCAGATCGCGCAGGAATTCGTAGTCGGGCGTCGCGTAGCACACCTGCACCTTGATCTGCTGAGTCATCGCCTCACCCATACACCGTCTCGGCGCGCTTGCAGAAGGAGTCAACCATGCTGTTGGCGATCATGCCGAACACCGGCCCGATGATTTGCTCCAGCACGCGGCTGGAAAATTCGTAGTGCAAGTCGAGTTCGATCTTGCAGGCGTCGGCCCGCAGCGCCTTGAACGTCCAGACGCCGTCCAGGGACTTGAAAGGCCCGTCCACCAGCTTCATCTTGATGCTGGTGGACGGCGCGTTCTCGTTCGATGTCGTGAAGCTTTGCCGCACTCCGTGGTAATGTATCGCCAGGCTTGCCACAACGGTGTGCTCGCCGCGCTCGCGCACCTCGACACCGCCGCACCAGGGCAAAAATTTGGGATAGTCCTCGACTGCCGCCACCAGCGCGAACATCTGTTCCGCGCTGTATCCCAGGAAAACTGATTTATGTACTACTGCCATTGAAGAACCGTTTGCTATGATGTTGAATATCTCAATCGTTTTGATCGCGCTTGCGCGAGACAGTAGTTTAACCGACCCGCGCACATTTACCATCTCATGACCATAGCTGACAATAAAAAAGCCTTTCACGACTACTTCATCGAGGATCGCTACGAAGCGGGCCTCGTGCTCGAAGGCTGGGAAGTCAAGGCGATCCGCGACGCCCGCGTGCAGATCAAGGAGGCCTACGTCGTCGTCCGGGGCGACGAACTATTCCTGTTCGGCGCCCACATCAGCGCGCTGCCGACCGCGTCCACCCACATCCATCCGGAGGCGGTGCGCACGCGCAAGCTGCTGCTGCACAAAGCCGAGATGAGCAAATTGATCGGCAAAGTCGTCCGTTCCGGCTTTACCCTGGTGCCACTCAACCTGCATTACAAGGGCGGCCGCATCAAATGCGAAATCGGCCTGGCCAAGGGCAAGAAGCAGCACGATAAACGCGCTGCGGAAAAAGACCGCGATGGCAGCCGCGAAGTCCAGGCGGCAATGAAGACGCACCGCCGCTAATAAGCCGCCTCCTCGTCCGCCCCGCCCCAAGCCCGGTCGCGCACCGGGCTTTTTCATGTCCGGGCAATGGAACAAGGCCGCGCCGCGCGGAACATCGCAAGGCCGGGGATAGACGATTATTTGATTGGGGTGATTCACAGCCGGCCACCATCTTGTACTGGCGGTGCGCAAGGGCCGGAGGAGCCATCGCAGACTCGACGCCGCGGGGTGGCCGCGTGCATATACAGACCGGATCAGGCGCGTCGGCGGTTTGTTTCCGCTGGCGCCGGCCGGGTCCGGATGCTTGCGGCAGATAAACTGGCAAGCATCCGAATGAACGGTTCTTAAACCTTCAGCAAATCGCGCGATTTGCCGGAATCAGTCCATTCTTTTACCCATTTCGGTTGACGACCGCGACCCGTCCATTGCTGCGACGTGTCGTTAGGATTGCGGTAACGTACCGCTACGGTGCCGGTCTTAGCGCGGATACCGGTGCCAACCAAGTCTTTGACCGAAACGCCAACGCTCTGCGCGATTGCCAGGATTTGTTCCCGGGCTTTGCTCAGATCGTCTTGTTCGCGCTTCTTCATTTGTTTCTTGATGTCGTCTTGCAGTTTACGCAAATCGGCGAGGGATAAAGTGGATAGATCCATGATGTCTCCTGTGGGTGTATGAACGATGAAGGTTAAGAAAAAAGATTCTATCCAATTGTAACGCGCTTTGCGCGTTTTTTGATATTTTTTACATCTAATTCGACTCGCGGCCTTCGCTATCCCGAAATTATAGCGCCGCCCGGCGCCCACGCGCCATTCAAGCCCATCCAATTTCCACACGCCGCCGCCAATGTCGAACCGGTTCAACCAGCGCTAACATAGATAATGCCGGTACCGGATTGCAATATAGCTTCAATTATCTTGCAATTTTTAATAACAGTAAATAGCAATTCCCCTCTGGAGCGCCCCTGATCCACTGCGCTTTGTTTAAATCGGCACCGGCCGGGCGCCGCCGCATTGTTTTCGACCGCGCCCGCCCTTATCCGGCTTATTCCACAGCATTCCCCGACGTCTATGCATGCCTAGACAACTGTTGTTTTAATGCCATAAGCCGTATCTTTTCAGGCCTGCACACCCTCGCCCGGCAGTTTTTTCTGGGTCTTTACGACTTGCATTGCGGTAGCGATCAAGCCGCTGATATCGCCCATATTGGCGGGAACGATAATCGAGTTATTCGTCTTGGCCAATTGCGCGAAGGCCCCGACATATTGCTCGGCCACTTTCAAATTCACCGCGTCGGCGCCGCCCGGCTCGCGAATCGCCGCCGCCACTTGGCGCAGCGCCTCGGCGTTCGCCTCGGCCAGCGCGACAATCGCCGTGGCCTGCCCCTGCGCCCGGTTAATCGACGCCTGCTTTTCGCCTTCGGAGCGGGCAATCGACGCTTCCCGTTCGCCGCTGGCGATATTGATCTGCTCCTGGCGCCGCCCCTCGGAGGCGGCGATCAGCGCGCGCTTTTCGCGCTCGGCGGTAATTTGCGCCTGCATTGCATGCAGGATTTCCTTTGGCGGCGTCAGATCCTTGATTTCATAGCGCAGCACCTTGACGCCCCAGTTCGCCGCCGATTCATCGATGGCGTTGACGATGGTCGTGTTGATATGGTCGCGTTCTTCAAACGTCTTATCCAGTTCCATTTTGCCGATCACCGAGCGCAGCGTGGTTTGCGCCAATTGCGTAATCGCCGCGATGTAATTCGACGAGCCGTAGGACGCGCGCATCGCGTCGGTGATCTGGAAGTACAAAATGCCGTCCACTTGCAGTTGCGTGTTGTCGCGCGTGATACAGACCTGCGGCGGCACGTCGAGCGGGATTTCCTTCAGCGAGTGTTTATAGGCGATGCGGTCGACAAACGGAATGACGATGTTCAAGCCCGGCCCCAGCGTGGCGTGGTATTTGCCAAGGCGTTCGACCACCCAGGCGTGCTGTTGCGGAACGACGTTGATGGTCTTGAATACAAAGACCAGCGCGAAAATGAAGAAAACGATGGTGACGCTACCGAAACTGATGTCCATATGCTGCTCTCCTGGTGTATTAAATGGTATCGCTGAATTCGATTGGCCGCGTGATATCGGCTTACGCTGGCGCTAAGCCGACCTACGGCCCCCTCTAGCATTGCCCTAGCCGACGATCAGGCGGCTGCCGCGCACTTCCTGAATAATGTAGTTGCCGGCCTCGGGATTGGCGCCGGGCGCCAGTTGCACATCCCATTGCGCGCCCCGGTACATCACCCGCGCTTCGCCGTCGACCCAATGCGCCACGTCAATGCGCTGGCCCACGTCCATATTCACGTTGGCGTCGCGCCCCGCCTCCGACGTCGCCGGCTTGCCGTATTTGCTGCGCCGTAGCAGCAGCGTGGCCAGCACGCCGACCGCCGCCGCCACCAGGGTCTGCACCGGCATCCCCGGCCCGGCCAGCGCCACCAGAGCGCCGGCGGCGATACCGATGGCGATCATCAACAGATAAAAGGTTCCGGTAAATAGCTCCAGAATCACCACCACGCCGGCCACCAGGAACCAGCTCATCCAATCCGACATCACGCCTCCCGTTCAAGTAAAACGACTAAAAAAAACCCCTGCAGCCCGATAAGGGCGGCGAGGGTTTTGTCTTGCGAATGGGTATGTATTAATAGTTTTTGCCAGACTCTTATATGCAGCCAGTCTAACGCACATTACCTTGCCGTCAAAACGACAATGTTCATTGTTTGCTATTTATATCCCATTCCGGCGCCATTATTTCTGCAGCGCCGCCAGTTTTTGCCAGGTGTCGATCACCGAGTCCGGGTTCAGCGACATCGATTCAATGCCCTGCTCCATCAGCCAGACCGCGAAGTCCGGATGGTCGGACGGCCCCTGGCCGCAAATGCCGATGTATTTGCCCTGCGCGCGGCAAGCCTTGATGGCCATCGCCAGCAACGCTTTCACGGCCGGGTCGCGCTCGTCGAAGTCGGCGGCCAGCAAGGCCATGCCGGAATCGCGGTCCAGGCCCAGCGTCAGCTGGGTCAGATCGTTCGAACCGATCGAGAAACCGTCGAAATACTCGAGGAACTGGTCGGCCAGGATGGCGTTCGACGGCACTTCGCACATCATGATCAGGCGCAGGCCGTTTTCGCCGCGCTTCAGGCCGTTTTTACCCAGCAGGTCGACGACTTTCGCGGCTTGGCCCAGGGTACGCACGAACGGCACCATGATCTCGACGTTGGTCAGGCCCATGTCGTTGCGCACGCGCTTCATGGCCAGGCATTCCATCTCGAACGACTCGGCGAAGTCCGGCGACAGGTAGCGCGCGGCGCCGCGGAAGCCCAACATCGGGTTTTCCTCGTCCGGCTCGTAGCGCGAACCGCCGATCAGCTTCTTGTACTCGTTCGACTTGAAGTCGGACAGGCGCACGATGACCGGTTTTGGCCAGAACGCGGCGGCGATGGTGGCGATACCCTCGGCCAGCTTGTCGATGTAGAACGCTTTCGGCGAGGCGTGGCCGCGGGCGACCGATTCCACGGCTTTCTTCAGGTCGGCGTCGATGTTCGGATACTCGAGAATCGCCTTCGGATGCACGCCGATGTTGTTGTTGATGATGAATTCCAGACGCGCCAGGCCGACGCCGGCGTTCGGGATCGACTGGAAGTCGAACGCCATCTGCGGATTGCCGACGTTGAGCATGATCTTCGTCGGCAACGGTGGCAGTTCGCCGCGCGCCTCTTCCGACACTTCCGTTTCCAGCAGGCCGTCGTAGATGCGGCCCTCGTCGCCTTCGGCGCAGGACACGGTGACGAAGGTGCCGTCCTTCAGCAGCTCGGTGGCGTTGCCGCAACCGACCACGGCGGGGACACCCAGTTCACGGGCGATAATCGCCGCGTGGCAGGTGCGCCCGCCGCGGTTGGTGACGATCGCCGCGGCGCGCTTCATGACCGGCTCCCAGTTCGGGTCGGTCATGTCGGCCACCAGCACGTCGCCCGGTTGGACGCGTTCCATGTCGGCCGGATCGTGGATCACGCGGACCGGGCCGGCGCCGATTTTCTGGCCGATGGCGCGGCCCGAGGTCAGCACCGTGCCGCTGCTTTTGAGCTTGAAGCGCTGCTGCGCGTCGGTCGATTTCTGTTGCGATTTGACGGTTTCAGGACGCGCCTGCAGGATGTACAGCTTGCCGTCGCGGCCGTCCTTGCCCCACTCGATGTCCATTGGACGGCCGTAGTGGTTCTCGATGATGACGGCGTATTTCGCCAGCTCCACCACTTCGCTGTCGTTCAGCGAGTAGCGGTTGCGCATTTCAACGGGCACGTCGACGGTTTTCACGGAGCGGCCGGCCTTGGCTTCGTTGGTGAATTCCATTTTCAGCAGCTTGGAGCCGATGTTGCGGCGGATCACAGGCGATTTGCCCAGTTCCAGCATCGGCTTGTGGACGTAGAACTCGTCCGGATTGACCGCGCCCTGCACCACCGTCTCGCCCAGGCCGTAGCTGGAGGTGACGAAGACCACGTCCTTGAAGCCGGACTCGGTGTCGATGGTGAACATGACGCCGGCCGCGCCCAGGTCGGAGCGCACCATGCGTTGCACGCCGGCCGACAGCGCCACTTCGGCGTGGGTGAAGCCCTTGTGCACGCGGTAGGAGATGGCGCGGTCGTTGTACAACGAGGCGAACACTTCCTTCATGGCTTCAAGCACGTTGTCGATGCCGACCACGTTGAGGAAGGTTTCTTGCTGGCCGGCAAAGGAGGCGTCCGGCAAATCTTCGGCGGTGGCCGAGGAACGCACGGCAAACGACATCTCGGTGTCCGAATCGGCCACCAGTTTCTCGTAGAACGCGGCGATTTCGCTGGCCAGGCGCGGCTGGAACGGGGTTTCGACGATCCACTTGCGGATTTCGGCGCCGGCCAGGGCCAGCGAACGCACGTCGTCGATGTTCAAGCCTTCCAGGCGGTCGGCGATGCGCTGGGCCAGCGGGGCGCCGCCGTTGGCGCTGTACGACAGGAAGTCGCGGAACGCTTGCGCGGTGGTGGCGAAGCCGCCCGGCACGCGCACACCCGCGCCCGCCAGTTGGCTGATCATTTCGCCGAGCGAGGCGTTCTTGCCGCCGACGGATTCGACATCCGTCATGCGCAAATGGTCGAACGAAGCGACGTACACCGCCTCGTTGTTCTGCTCCTGCAATGCTGCGTTGGTCATAATGACACCTTTACTGATGATAGAAATCGTCGCGAGGCGCACTGACATGTGTTCTTGTTATTCTGGGCGTCGTGCAGCACAATCATACCGTTGCCCCATTTTAACAGCCCGCGACGCAGTTTGACGACGATCAATATTGACCAGAAGACTTTATGACCCCAGATCCCCGCCCCGTTCTGCCCGCCGCCGCCCGCACCGTCTTCTTTGTTTCGGACGGCACCGGCATCACCGCCGAGACCTTCGGCCACGCCGTGCTGACCCAGTTCGAGCTGCGCTTCCGGCAAATCCGCCTGCCCTTCATCGACACGCTCGACAAGGCCTACGACGCGGCGCGCAAAATCAACGAAACCTTCACCACCGACGGCCAGCGCCCGATCGTCTTCTCGACGCTGGTCAAGGAAGACCTGTCGAACGTCATCCGCAAGTCCAGCGGCATGCACATGGACCTGATCCAGACCTTCGTGGCGCCGCTGGAGCACGAGCTGGGCGTGAAATCGACCCACACCATCGGCCGCTCGCACAACATCGTCGACAGCGAGGAATACAAGAACCGCATCGAGGCGATCAACTACTCGCTGGCCCACGACGACGGCCAGTCGCACAAGAACCTGGCCTCGGCCGACGTCATCCTGGTCGGCGTGTCGCGCTCGGGCAAGACCCCGACCAGCCTGTACCTGGCGATGCAGTACGGCATCAAGGCCGCCAACTACCCCTTGATCCCGGACGACTTCGAGCGCGACAAGCTGCCGTCGGCGCTGTACGAGTTCAAATCGAAAATTTTCGGCCTGAGCATCACGCCCGAGCGCTTGTCGGAAATACGCAACGAGCGGCGCGCCGGCAGCAAATACGCATCGATCGAAAACTGCCGCTACGAAGTCAACGAGGCGGAGAAAATGATGAAGCGCGAAGGCATACGCTGGCTCTCGTCGACCACCAAATCGATCGAGGAAATCTCCACCACGATCCTGCAGGAAATCAAGCCGAACCGGCGCGAATACTAGCGTTGGCGCGGGCCGCAACCGGGCATGGCGCCGCCGACATTGTCGGCTTACGCGCCGCGCGCTCAGCCGACCCGCGAAAAGCCCGCACGCGGCGCTAGCATTTCCACATCGAAATACTGTATATTCATCCAGTTACCCACACTCATTGCAGAGGCGCCCGCGCGGCGCCCGATTTTCCTATGGCGTCCAACAAAGCGCACCACGCAACCGGATGGGCCGCCGGCGTCATCGCCGCGGCGCTGGTGGCGCACGCCGGCGAGGGCGGGCCGTACCAGATCGTCAGCTTCCTGAGCTTCGTCGCGGGCGTGCTGGGCGGCACCGCGCCCGACTGGCTGGAGGTGGCCTGGTGGTCGCGCCAGCATCGGCTGTGGATCACGCACCGCACCTGGACGCACTGGGGCATTGCCTGGCTCGCCCTGCTGGGCTACTCCTACCTGGCGCTGGGACACGCGTTTTGGGCGCCGCTGCTGTTCGGTTTCGCCAGCGGCGGCGTGATGCACCTGCTGGCGGACTGGCCCAACCCGCTGGGCGTGCCGTGGATTATCGGGCGCCACTCGCTGAAGCTATGGAAAAGCGGGCGCTGCGACATCATCGTCGTGGCGGCGTCGTGGCTGGCGGCCGGCTTCATCGCCGACCACGTCTTCTTCGAGGACGTGCACGCGCACAAGGCGCTGGCCTTCGTGCGCTCGCTGCCGGCGTGTTCGTAGGCCTAAAGAAGCCGGCGACGCGCTGACGTTTACCGCGTCGGCAGCGGAATCCACTCCGTCTCGCCCGGCACCTGGCCCATGCGCTGCGCGCTCCAGTCCTCGCCGGCCCGGGCGATGCGCTGCTTGCTCGACGAGACGAAATTCCACGAGATGAAGCGGGGCCCGTCGAGCGGCTCGCCGCCGATGACGGCGAACCGCGCCGCGCCGCCGGCGCGCACCAGCGGCGCGCCGCCGGCGGCCAGCAGCACCATCGTGTGCAACGCCAGCGCGACGCCGTCTATCTCCAGTTCGCCGCTGATCGGGTAAATCGCCACCTCGGCCGGCAAGCCGGCCAGCTCGATCACCCGGCCCGCCTGCAAGGCGACGTCCAGGTACAGCGTCTGCATATAGGTCGCCACCGGCGAGGTGCGGCCGAAGGCGCTGCCGATCAGCACCTTGACGACGGCGCCGTCCAGTTCGACCACGGGAATGTCCGCCTGCGGCGTGTGCGAAAAGCTCGGTTCGTCCTCCTCGTGCCGCTGCGGCAGCGCGGCCCACAGCTGCAGGCCGTGGGTGCGGTGCGGCACCCCGGCCAAATCCTTCGGCGTGCGCTCGGAGTGGACGATGCCGCGCCCGGCCGTCATCCAGTTGATCGCGCCCGGCTCGATGCGCTGGAACGTGCCCAGGCTATCGCGGTGGTCCATGGCGCCCTCGAACAGATAGGTCACCGTGGCCAGGCCGATATGCGGGTGCGGCCGGACGTCGTGGTTGGCGTCCGGCGCCACGTCGACCGGGCCGAAATGGTCGAAGAAAATAAACGGCCCGACCGCCTGCTTCGCCGCCGCCGGCAGGTAACGGCGCACCAGCAGGCCGCCGCCCAGGTCCTTTTCGTGGCCCTTCAATACAGTGGAAATAGTCATCGCTCAAGCCAATACGTAGGTAGTTCGTTGGTCACGGCCGTCGTCCAATAGAGCCGGGAAAGCCTCAATTTACACGCTTTGCGCCATCCGCGCACGGCCCGCCGCACGCCCGGCGACCCACTCTTCGCGGACGCTTCGACTATAATGTACGACAGCGGCGCGGCCACTCTCGGCTGTGCGCCTAACCGCTCAATATGTGTCGTCGCCCGCATGTCCTTTGACTTAAAAAAATCGCTTCCGAAACCCGGCAACCGCTTCGCGCTGCCCGCCCTGTACGGCTCGTCGGACGCCTACGCGCTGGCGCTGGCCGCGCTGGAATTGTCGTCGCAGGGCCAGATGCTGGCCGTGGTCGTGGCCAACGCCAGCGACGGCCAGCGCCTGCTCGACGAGATCCCCTGGTTCGCCGGCAAGCTGCGCTGCCATCTGCTGCCGGACTGGGAAACCCTGCCCTACGACGCCTTTTCGCCGCACCAGGACCTGGTCTCAGAGCGCCTGGCCACGCTGTACGAGGTGCAGTCGCGCCAGTGCGACGTCTTGATCGTGCCGGCGACCACGGCGCTGGTGCGCCTGGCGCCGCCGTCCTTCCTGGCCGCCTACACCTTCTTCTTCAAAAAAGGCGAGACGCTCGACGAGGCGCGCCTGAAGTCGCAACTGACACTGGCCGGCTACACCCACGTCTCGCAGGTGATGTCGCCGGGCGAGTATTCGGTGCGCGGCGGCCTGCTCGACCTGTTCCCGATGGGTTCGGCCCTGCCCTACCGCCTCGACCTGTTCGGCGACACCATCGAGACCATCCGCACCTTCGACGCCGACACCCAGCGCTCGCTGTACCCGGTGCACGAGGTGCGCCTGCTGCCCGGGCGCGAATTTCCGATGGACGAGGCGGCCCGCACCACCTTCCGCAGCCGCTGGCGCGAGCAGTTCGAGGGCGACCCGTCGCGCTCGGTGGTCTACAAGGACATCAGCAGCGGCATCGCCTCGGCCGGTATCGAGTATTACCTGCCGCTGTTTTTCGAGCAAACCGCGACGCTGTTCGACTACCTGCCGGCGGACGCCTCGATGGCCCTGGTCGGCGATATCGACAGCGCCATCAAGCGCTTCTGGGTCGACACGCAGTCGCGCTACCGCTTCCTGAAGGCCGACCGCGAGCGCCCCATCCTGGCGCCCGAGGCGCTGTTCCTCAGCGACGAGAACTTCTTCACGCTGGCCAAGTCGCTGCCGCGCTGGGCCATCGCCAAAGACAACGACGCGCTGGCGTCGGAGTTGTCGGCGCCGGTGCCCAACATCGCCGTCAACCGCCGCGCCGACGACCCGCTGGCCAATCTGCGCAACTACCTGCTGCAACCGGGCCGGCGCGTGATGATCTGCGCCGAGTCGAACGGCCGCCGCGAAACGCTGCAGCAGTACTTCACCGAATACGGCCTGGCGCTGGCGCCGGTCGAGGGTTTCGAGGGCTTCCAGTACGCCGACGCCAAGCTGATGCTGGGGGTGGCGCCGCTGCACGCCGGCTTCGAGCTGTTTACCGCCGACGGCAACCTGGTCTTCGTCACCGAGACCGAGCTGTACGCCGGCTCCGGCCGGCGCGTCGGCAAGAAGAAGCAGGAGGGTGTGACCCAGGTCGAGTCGATGGTGCGCGACCTGTCGGAACTGAAAATCGGCGACCCGGTGGTGCACATCAACCACGGCATCGGCCGCTACATGGGCCTGATCAGCATGGACCTGGGCGAAGGCGAAACCGAGTTCCTGCACCTCGACTACGCCAAGGAGAGCAAACTCTACGTGCCGGTGTCGCAGTTGCACGTGATCTCGCGCTATTCCGGCGCCTCGCCGGAGGACGCGCCGCTGCACTCGCTCGGCTCGGGCCAGTGGGAAAAGGCCAAGAAGCGCGCCTTCGACCAGGTGCGCGACACCGCCGCCGAGCTGCTCAACCTGTACGCCCGGCGCGCGCTGCGCCAGGGCCACGCCTTCGAATATTCGGCGCACGACTACGAGCGCTTCGCCGACAGCTTCGGCTTCGACGAGACGCCCGACCAGCAGGAGGCGATCAACAACGTCATCAAGGACATGACGTCGGGCAAACCGATGGACCGCCTGGTGTGCGGCGACGTCGGCTTCGGCAAGACCGAGGTGGCGCTGCGCGCCGCCTTCATCGCCGTGATGGGCGGCAAGCAGGTGGCCATCCTGGCGCCGACCACGCTGCTGGCCGAGCAGCACGCGCAAACCTTCGCCGACCGCTTCGCCGACTGGCCGGTGCGCATCGCCGAGCTGTCGCGCTTCCGCAGCGGCAAGGAGATCACGCAAGCGTTCAAGGGCATGGCCGACGGCACCCTCGACATCGTCATCGGCACCCACAAGCTGCTCTCGGAGGACGTCAAGTTCACCCGCCTGGGCCTGGTCATCATCGACGAGGAGCATCGCTTCGGCGTGCGCCAGAAGGAGGCGCTGAAGGCGCTGCGCGCCGAGGTCGACGTGCTGACGCTGACGGCCACGCCGATCCCGCGCACGCTGGGCATGGCGCTGGAGGGCCTGCGCGACTTCTCGATCATCGCCACCGCGCCGCAAAAGCGCCTGGCGATCAAGACCTTCGTGCGCAGCGAGAGCGAGTCGATCATCCGCGAAGCCTGCCTGCGCGAATTGAAGCGCGGCGGCCAGATCTATTTCCTGCACAACGAGGTCGAGACCATCCAGAACCGCATGGCGGCGCTGACCGAGCTGCTGCCGGAGGCGCGCATCGCGGTGGCCCACGGCCAGATGCACGAGCGCGACCTGGAAAAGGTGATGCGCGATTTCGTCGCGCAGCGCTTCAACATCCTGCTGTGCACCACCATCATCGAGACCGGCATCGACGTGCCGACCGCCAACACCATCATCATGCACCGCGCCGACAAGTTCGGCCTGGCGCAGTTGCACCAGTTGCGCGGCCGGGTCGGGCGCTCGCACCACCAGGCCTACGCCTACCTGCTGGTGCACGACGTGCAGGGGCTGACCAAGCTGGCGCAGCGCCGCCTCGACGCGATCCAGCAGATGGAGGAGCTGGGCAGCGGCTTCTACCTGGCGATGCACGACCTGGAAATCCGCGGCGCCGGCGAGGTGCTCGGCGACAGCCAGTCCGGCGAGATGCACGAGATCGGCTTCCAGCTGTATTCCGACATGCTCAACGAAGCGGTGCGATCGCTCAAGAGCGGCAAGGAGCCGGACCTGGCCGCGCCGCTGTCCTCGACCACCGAGATCAACCTGCACGTGCCGGCGCTGCTGCCGGCCGACTTCTGCGGCGACGTCCACGAACGCCTGTCGATCTACAAGCGGCTGGCCAACTGCGCCGGCCAGGACAAGATCGACGACATCCAGGAAGAGCTGATCGACCGCTTCGGCAAACTGCCCGACGCCGTCAAGGCGCTGGTCGAGACGCACCGCCTGCGGGTGGCGGCGAAAAGCGTCGGCATCATCAAGATCGACGCCCACGGCGAGGCCGCCACGCTGCAGTTCATGGTCAAGCCGCCCATCGACGCGATGCGCATCATCGAGCTGATCCAAAAAAACCGCCACATCAAGCTGAACGGCCAGGACAAGCTGAAGATCACGGCGAACATGCCGGATCTGGCGGCCCGCGTGACGCAAATTAAAACCACCATCAAACAGCTGACAGCGTAATGAAGAACACCACAAACATCACCATGAACCTGACTTTGCAGGGCCTCGACGGCAGCGCCGCCGCGCTGGAGCGCATCGCCGCGCTGGCCGCGCCGGCGCGCACCACGGTGCTGGGCGCCAGCGCCGTGCGCTGCGAGGACATCAGCTACTCGTCCGGCCTGCGCCAGACCATCGAGGTGGCGGCCCAGGCCGCCCGCCTCGACGCCACCTACATGATGGGCGTGCGCCGGCTGAGCGAGTTCAAGCTGGTGGCGATGGACATGGATTCGACGCTGATCACCATCGAGTGCATCGACGAGATCGCCGACATGCAGGGCCTGAAACCGCAGGTGGCCGAGATTACCGAGGCGGCCATGCGCGGCGAACTGGAATTCTCCGAAAGCCTGATCCGCCGCGTCGCCTTGCTCGAAGGCCTGGACGCGACGGCGCTGGAACGCGTCTACGTCGAACGCCTGCGCCTGTCGATGGGTGCCCAGAAGATGCTGGCGGGGGTCAAGGCGGCCGGCCTGAAGACGCTGCTGGTGTCGGGCGGCTTCACCTTCTTCACCTCGCGCCTGAAAGAAACACTGGGCCTGGACTACACCCACGCCAACGAACTGGAAATCGTCGACGGCAAGCTGACCGGCCGGGTAGTCGGCGGCATCGTCGACGCCGAGGAGAAGAAGCGCACCGTCGAACGCGTCTGCGCCGAGATGGGCATTACGCCGGGCCAGGCCATCGTCATGGGCGACGGCGCCAACGACCTGCGCATGATGTCGATCGCCGGCTTGTCGGTGGCGTTCCGCGCCAAGCCGGTGGTGCGCGAGCAGGCCGACGTGGCGCTCAATTTCGTCGGACTCGACGGCGTACTGACCCTGTTCGAGGCCGACGACGGCCACCACCACACGCCGGTGCCGCTGGCGGCCATACCCTAAGGTATTTGGTAGATCGGGTTAGCCCATCAGGGCGTAAGCCGACCTACGAAAAACGCTATGCCTCCGGCCTCGCGGCCTCGCTCGGCGCCGGCGGTTCCGGCGGCGGCGCCTCGGCGCCGCCCTGCCCCGGCTCCGGCGCGCCCTCCGGCTGCAAATCGCCCGGCTCCTCCTCGACCTCCTGCGGCTGCTCTTGGTGGCGCACCGGCGCCGGCCGGCGCCCGCCCGGGAACACCGCGTCGCGTTCGATGCGGCCGCCGTCGAGCGCGGCGCGGAAGAAGTCGCCCACCACCAGCAGCGCGTTGTGGCCGCCCTGGCCCCAGTAATTGCTGCGCATCGTCACGCGGGCGTCGTTGAAGCCGACCCAGGCGCCCGCCACCAGGTTCGGGTGCATCAAGATGAACCAGCCGTCGGTGTTGTTCTGCGTCGTGCCGGTTTTGCCGGCGACGTCGCCGGAAATGCCGAAGCGGTAGCGCACGCCGGTGCCGGTGCCGCGGTTGACGACGCCGCGCATCATGTCGACCAGGGTCGCGGCCGACTCGGCCGACATGGCGCGCTGCGACGACTGCGGCGCGAAGCTGGCGATGGTCTTGCCGGCGCGGTCGGTGATGTGGGTAACGAACACCGGCTTGCGGTACTCGCCCTGGGCGGCGATGCTGGCGTAGGCGTTGACCATCTCCAGCAAGGTCACCGGGCTGGTGCCCAGCGCCAGCGACGGCACCGGCGTCAATTTGCTGTCGCGCACGCCGAGCGCGCGCGCCAGTTTGACGATGGCCGGCAGGCCGACGTCCTGCATCACCTGCGCGGTAATGGTGTTCTTCGAGTAGACCAGGCCGTCGCGCATCGTCATTTGTTGGCCGCTGGTGCCGCTCATGTCGGTCGGGCGCCAGATGGTGCCGTCGCCGGCCTTGATGTCGAGCACGGCGTCGCGGTACGGTTTCTCCGGCGGCAGGCCCTTCTCCAGCGCGGCGCCGTAGACGAAGGGTTTGAAG
Organism: Janthinobacterium sp. CG_23.3; assembly: GCF_046115965.1. Lineage (NCBI taxonomy): Bacteria > Pseudomonadati > Pseudomonadota > Betaproteobacteria > Burkholderiales > Oxalobacteraceae > Janthinobacterium > Janthinobacterium sp. CG_23.3. The sequence goes on from NZ_JBJXIB010000030.1 coordinate 24,687, forward strand.
GTCGAGCCGGGCTGGCGCTGCGCCTGGGCGACGTGGTCGTACTGCTCGCGGCGGAAGTCGCGGCTGCCGACCCAGGCGCGCAACTGGCCGCTGCCCGGGTCCATCGCGACGAAGCCCGCCTCCAGGCGCGTCTTGGCGGCGCGCAGCTGGGCGACGAAGGCGCGGTCGGCCTTCAGGCGCCGCAGCGCGTCGGCCGCCGCCTCGCCGCCTTCGACGGCGCGGCGGTACTCGGGCGACTCGCGCACGACGGCGTCGGCCAGCGCGCCGTGCGTATCCCAGAAGTACTGGAAGGCGCTGTCGCGCGTGCCGGCGTAGGAGCCGGTCGAGGTCGACGACCAGGTTGCGGAGCGGCTCCACTCGGTGTCGGCGACCGCCTGCAGCGCGCCGCCCTGGCGCTCGACGGCGCGCATCGCCGCCTGCTGCAGCGCGTAGTCGAGCGTGGTATGCACCACCAGGCCGTCGCGCTCAAGGTTGTAGTCGTTCTCGTCGGCCCACTCGATCAACCACTTGCGCACGTGCGCGGTGAAGTGCGCGTCCGTCATGCTGCGCTCGGTCTGGCGCGAGAAGCGCACCCGCAGCGGGCGCCGCACCAGCTCGCGATAGCGCCGCTCGGTCATGGCGTTATGCTTGCGCATCTGGCCCAGCACGACGTTGCGGCGCTTCAGCGAGCGCTCCGGGTTGCCGACCGGGTTGTAGTAATGGGTGCCTTTGAGCATGCCGACCAGGGTCGCGCTTTCGAGGATGTCGAGGCGCGCGGCCGGCTTGTCGAAATAGGTGCGCGCCGCCATCTCGATGCCGAAGGTGTTGTACAGGAAGGGCACCGTGTTCAGGTAGGCTTCCAGGATCTCGGTCTTGCTGAAGGTCGCCTCGATCTTCAGCGCGGTGATCATCTCCTTGACCTTGCGGTTTAGGTTGCGCGAACGCCCTATCTCCTCGGGGAACATATTGCGCGCCAACTGCTGCGTAATGGTCGAGCCGCCCTGGGCGTCGCCGCTCAAGCTCGACAGCAAGGCGCCGCCGATGCGCACGAAATCGACGCCGTGGTGCTGGTAGAAGCGGTGGTCCTCGGTGGCGACCAGGGCCGCCACCACCTGCGGCGAAATCTGCGCCAGCGTCACGTGCTCCTGCAAGCCCTGGTCGAAACTGGCCAGCTCCTTGCCGTCGGCCGACACCAGCGTGCTGGCCTGGGCGGCGCGGGCGTGGCGCAGGTCGCTGATGCCGGGCGTGAGCGGGATCAGCACCAGCACATACAGCACCAGCGCCCCCAGCAAGGCGGCGCCCGACCACAGCACCAGCAGCAAGCGGCGGCGCCCGGGCGGGCGGCTTTGCAGGTAGGCGTTGGCGCGGGCGCCCTGCGCCAGCGCCTCGGCGCCGCCGACGCGCACGCCCGCGCGCAGCCGCGCATACGCCGCCTGCGCCCGCGGCAACGTCCACGCCGCAAGGCGCGCGTACAGACGGCGCGCGCGCGCGGCCAATGTTTGATTCTCTTCCATTCTTGATGCCTTGCCCGATGCCGGATGATCCCGTATGGCAAGTATACCCGACCGTGGCGCCGTCCAATGGCAAGATGGCCGCCGATTGCCCTATTTGGTGAAGGTGATTTGCCGTTTGACCTGGGCCGGGCGCTTGATGTGCTCCAGCGGCAGGCTGAAACTCTGCTTGATGGTTTTCAGCGTGACCGTCGATTTGACGTTGGCCACGCCGGGCAGGCGCAGCAGACGGGTCGTCATGAAGTCGGCGAACGAGGCCAAATCGGGCACGGCGATGCGCAGGATGTAGTCGGCCTCGCCGGTCACGGATAGGCATTCGAGCACCTCGGGGATATCGGCGATGGACTCTTCGAAACGCCCGCCCTGCTCGCCCTGCCGCTCCAGCGTCACATGGGTGAACGCCATCACGCCCAGCCCCACCACCTCCGGGTTGAGCACCGCCACGTAATGCGAAATGACGTCGGTCTCCTCCAGGCGCTGGATGCGCCGGCTCACCTGCGACGTCGACAGGTGCACCTTCTCGCCCAGCGCGCTATTGGTGGCGCGGCCGTCGCGCTGCAACGCCTGCAGCAAATCGATATCGTAGCGATCAACGGCTACCTTGTTCATTTAGTTCTCCAATTGGCCGTTTGATAAATATTTTGTGCATGGCAATAGCGTTATTTTACCTACTACGCGCACAATATGCGGCTTTAGCGCACTAAAATATCCTTCATAAATCATAACCAGGAGCGCCACCATGTCCGACCTCTTTGACAACCCGATGGGCCTGATGGGCTTTGAATTCGTCGAATTCGCCTCGCCGACGCCGAACGTGCTGGAACCGGTGTTCGAGATGATGGGCTTTTCACTGGTGGCGCGGCACCGCTCGAAGAACGTGGTGCTGTACCGCCAGGGCGGCATCAACTTCATCATTAACAACGAGCCGGGCAGCGCCGCCGCCTACTTCGCCGCCGAGCACGGCCCGTCCGCCTGCGGCATGGCCTTCCGCGTCAAAAACGCGCACCAGGCCTACGCCCGCGCGCTGGAACTGGGCGCCCAGCCGATCGAAATCCCGACCGGCCCGATGGAACTGCGCCTGCCCGCCATCAAGGGTATCGGCGGCGCGCCGCTGTACCTGATCGACCGCTTCGAAGACGGCAAGTCGATCTATGACATCGACTTCGAATTCATCGACGGCGTCGAGCGCAACCCGCCGGGTGTCGGCCTGAAGCTGATCGACCACCTGACCCACAACGTCTACCGCGGCCGCATGAGCTACTGGGCCGGCTTCTACGAGAAGCTGTTCAACTTCCGCGAAATCCGCTACTTCGACATTTCCGGCGAATACACCGGCCTGACGTCGAAGGCGATGACGGCGCCGGACGGCAAAATCCGCATCCCGCTCAACGAGGAATCGTCCAAGGGCGCCGGGCAGATCGAAGAGTACCTGATGCAGTTCAACGGCGAGGGCATCCAGCACATTGCGCTATACTCGGACGACTTGGTGGCCACGCTGGACCGCTTGAAGGCGGCCGGCGTGCCGATGATGGTGGCGCCGCCGTCGACCTACTACGAAATGCTGGAAGAGCGCCTGCCGGGCCACGGCGAAAACGCCAACGAACTGCGGGCGCGCGGCATTTTGCTCGACGGCACCACCAGCGGTGGCGAGAAGCGCCTGCTGCTGCAAATTTTTTCGGCGACGGTGCTGGGACCGGTGTTCTTCGAGTTCATCCAGCGCAAGGGCGACGACGGCTTCGGCGAAGGCAACTTCAAGGCGCTGTTCGAGTCGATCGAGCGCGACCAGGTCCGCCGCGGCGTGTTGAAGGCGTCCTGAGCACGCCCTGAGCTCTATTTCACCGGCGCAGACGTCGTGCGCCGGCTTCCACCATTGAGGAACCCCATGTTCGAGCACGTTGACATCTATCCCGGCGATCCCATCTTGACGCTGAACGAAACCTTCATCGCCGATCCGCGCGCCGGGAAAATCAACCTGGGCATCGGCGTCTACCTCAACGAGGCGAGCAAGCTGCCGGTGATGGGCGCGGTGCTCAAGGCCGAGACCGCCCTGCTGGCCAACCCGGGCATCCGCCCCTACCTGCCGATGGAGGGCGCGCCGTCCTACCGCAAGCAGGTGCAGCGACTGCTGTTCGGCGCCGACGCGCCAGCGCTGGCCGAGCAGCGCGTGGCCACCGCGCAAACCGTGGGCGGCTCCGGCGCGCTGAAGGTCGGCGCCGACTTCCTGGCCGCGTATTTTAAGCAGGCCGAGGTATGGATCTGCGACCCGACCTGGGACAACCACCGCGCCATTTTCGCCGGCGCCGGCTTCACCGTCCATTCCTACCCCTACTACAGCGCGGCGATCCAGCACGTCGACTTCGCGGCGATGCAGGCGGCGCTGAACGCGGTGCCGGCCGGCGACATCGTGGTGCTGCACGCCTGCTGCCATAACCCGACCGGCGCCGACCTGAGCGAGGCGCAATGGCGCGAACTGGCGAAAACCATCAGCAGCCGCAAGCTGCTGCCGTTCTTCGACATCGCCTACCAAGGATTCGGCGGCGGCATCGACGCCGACGCGTTCGCCATCCGCCACTTCGTCGCCGAGGGCATTCCGCTGCTGGTGGCCAGCTCGTTCTCGAAGAACTTCTCGCTGTACGGCGAGCGCTGCGGTTCGCTGAGCATCGTCTGCGACGACGCCCAGGAAGCGGCCAACGTGCTGGGCCAGTTGAAGGCGGCGATCCGCCGCAACTATTCGAGCCCGCCGACGCACGGCGCGCGCATCGTCGCCACCGTGCTGGAGAACCCGGAGCTGGCGGCCGACTGGAGCGGCGAGCTGGACGCGATGCGCGGACGCATCCAGGCCATGCGCGAAGGCTTGTACGCGCAACTGCGCGCACTGCGCCCGGAGCGCGATTTCGAGTACCTGATCAAGCAAAGCGGCATGTTCAGCTACACCGGACTGACGGTGGCGCAGGTACGCAAGCTGCGCGAGGAATCGGCGATCTACCTGCTCGAATCGGGCCGCGTCTGCATCGCCGCGCTGACGCGGGAAACGCTGGCGCCGGTCGCCGCCGCCATCGCCAAGGTGCTTGACTAAGACGATAGTATGGCGCAGCTCGGATTCGCGCAGCGTAATGCGACGCCGGGCCGCTTCCGACGCCAGTCGGGTGACGCCCTTTGGGCTAACCCGAACTACGGGAATGCGCGTTAGCGTGTCGTAGACGCGCCGCCATCCAACAGCTCATACGTCGCGTCGAAAATGGCCGCGGCGACGACGCCGAAGTTTCCCGGCCCGTACTGCACCAGCCAGTCGCCCGGCTTGCCCTCCACCGGACTGTGCTGCCAGCCGACCTTGACGCTGGCCGGCCGGTCCAGCCTGAGCGCCCACACTTCCCGGTAGCGCTTGCTGTACTGCCCGGGCTGGCCGGCCAGCGTGTCGCCGACGGCCACGTAGGCGGCGTCGAAGCGGTGGCGCTGCACCGGCCACCGTTCCCGGTGCGGCCCCGTCAGCAGCGCGTCGCCGGCGCGGTACGCCACTTCGCCCTCGCGCGTGCGCAGCACGCCGGCGGCCGGCGCGAAGCGCACCGCTACCGGCTGCGCCCGCTTGAAGGCGCGCCGCGCTCCCGCCACTGGCATCAAATCGCCCTTGTGCATATCCGCCCCAATGAAACGCCAGCGTAACACCTACGGCATGGTCACGTATTGCTGCTCCATCAAGCCGGTCCAACTGCCGTGTTCCGCGTACATCGTCGCGGCGGTCTCCAGCGCCAGCGTGCGCAGCGCCATCGGCGTGGCGCAGGCGCCGACCGCGGCGCGCAACGCCCGCAGCCGCGCCGCCGTTGCCTGGGCGCCGCGCGCCACCTGCGGCAGTTGCAGCTTGCTGTTGATGCCGTGCAGCGCCGCCGCCAGCGCCGGGAAAAAGGCCGTGATCAGCAAGGGCCAGCGCTGCGCGTGGAGCCAGTGTCCGAGGTCGGAGTGGCCGTCGGCCAGCGCGTACACGTGCAGCAGCACCGTCGCCAGCACCGCGAAATAGACGGCGGCGGTGACGCCGTGCAAACGCTGGTGCACCGTGCCGGCGTCGCGGTGTGCGCAGTCCTGGAACGCGATCTGCTCGTCGAGCAGCGCCGTCAATGCCAGCTTGTGTTCATCCTGCAGCGCTTCGAGGCAATGCAGCCCGCGCTCGGGCGCGCCGGCTTCCCGCAGCAGTTGCGTCACCAGCCAATGGTAGGGCATGGCCAACTGCTGCGGGGACAAGGGTGACAGCGGCGCGCCCGGCCGGCTGCGCCAGCCGCCGGCGCCGATGCCGCTGCCGCCCAGACTGGCCAGCAGCGGATGCAGCAAGGCGCTCAGGCGCAGCGCCTCGGCCGCCGGCCGGAAGCGCATCCACGCGGCGTGGCTGTTGCGCGCGCGTTTGCGGTTAAGCCAGACCACCAGGCCGATGCCGAGCAAGGCCAGCAACTCCAGCGCGCCCCAGGCCAGGCTCAGCGCGCCCCATTCGATGGCGCCGGCCACCGCGCCCAGCACGGCGAGGCTGCCGCACAATTCGACGAGCACGATCTGGTCGCGGTGCCGGCCGGACGCCCGCATGGCGGCGCGGTCGCAGCGGTCGAACCAGCGCCAGGTGGCGTCCGGCCACGCGGCGGCGCGCTCGAACGCGGCCGGACCGCGCCAGGTCGAGGCCGCCTGCGGCGCAACCCGCCGCGGCCACGGCCCGAACAGCGCCAGAAAGCCGCTATGGAACAGGCCGCTCCAGTTGCGCCGGCCGGCCGTGGCGAGCGCCGGATCGAGCAAGGGCAGGCTCAGGCTGGCCAGCGTGCCGGCCCGCCAAAACGGGCCGAACGCCAGCGCCAGCTGCGCCTGCGGCGCCGCGTCGTCGAGCGCGACGAACAGAGCGCGCAAGAGCGCGACGTTGTCCGGCTCGACATGCAGTGCGGCGAAGGCAGCGGCGTCGAACTGGCCATGGTCGAGCAGGCGCAGCGCCGCCCCTCCTTGCGCGCCGGCGTCGATCCACAGCACCGGCGTGAATTGGCGCAGCGCGGCGAGCAACAGGCGCACCGAGCCGCCGACGTGGCCGGCCGCCGGCTCGCCGTCCCACACCACGAGCAGCGCGTCGGCCAGCGCCAGCTTGGCCTCGTCGGCCGCCGCCACCAGGCTCTCGGGCAGCGGCTCCGCGCAGTGTTTGAGGATGAAGGCGGCGCGGGCGGCCTGCGCCAGCGCGGCCGACGGTTGCGCCGGAGGGCACGCGGCGATCAGGTGCAGCTCCAACCCCTGCGCCTGGGCAACGCGCGCGGCGCAGGCGTCGGCGCCGTCGGCCACGCCGCTGACGACACGTAGCGCCGCGCCGCCGGCCGTCGCCAACCCGGCGATGAGGCGCACCGCGCGGTCCATCGCCTGTTCCAGCTCAGCGAGCCGGTCCGCCGACGCAGGCAGCCGCGCCGGGCGATGGCCGGCGATCAGCAAATTGCGCGCCAGCCTGCGGAACGGCGCGGCCGGAAAGGCAAGAGACGGCGAGTCGCAGGCGTTCATGGTCCCGCCGGTGGTTGGTGAATGGAAGGTCAATACAGATCGATTGTAGCGACGCCCGGACGGACGGCGTTTAATCAACGGCAAACCGGCGCCGCAAATCCGGGCGCAGGTGGAATGCCTGCACCTGGCGCTGCTGATCAGGGCCGGCGTTACGGCCAAGCTCCTTGCCTCATTGAGCGCAACGGATGCCGCCAAGCACGGCGCGGCGCTGGCCGAACTCGGCAAGCAATTCCTGCCCCCTCACTGCGGCTTTGCATGGGAGCGGGCAGGCGTCGACTCTCCCGTCGAGGACAGTTTGAAGGGTACGCGGCCATGCTACTCCAGACACGAAGCGCAAGACTGGTGGAGCAAACTCAAAAGAGCGTTCAACGACCCGAAGGTGGCGGTAATCCGCACCGAGGGCCACAGCAACATCGTCGAGCCAAGGTAACACCGGCTAGCGGGCCGGCAAGGTTAAAAACCAAGCGAAGGCAAAGCGCCGGGGGCGGAGACTAATGCCGCCAAACTTCCGCAGGTCGGATTAGCGCAACGCGTAATCCGACGCCGAGCCGCTGCCGACGCCAGTCGGGTTACGCCCTGGCGGGCTAACCCGACCTACGACAATCCTTCACTTAGCGGCATTTGCATCTTCGGACCCTCAGGGTCCGACTCCAGCGTTACGCCCTTGGTTTTGATTGTGTCGACGCCGCAGCCGCTGAAGGTAAGCCCCGCCTACGAGCTGACCTTTTCCCAACCGTGGCGCACCGCCGCTTTCATCCTCTCCCAGGTCGACCCGGGATTGCGCGCCTCCCAGTCGCTGCGCAAGCGCGGCTCGACGTCGTTCCACCCGCGCCCCTGGTACTGGGCGTCGCCGGCCATGCGCGATCCATAACCATAGGCCGGCGCGTAGTCCTCGTACGCGCCGCCCATGCTGGCCAGGTTGGCGTTGTAGTGGTTGCGGTAGTAGGTGTCGTCACGCTCGCCGCCGCCCAGTTGCTGCACCTCCACCTCGGTGCGCCGCACGGTGTCGGAAATTTCCTCCTGGCGCTGCGTGACTTCCTTGCCGATGACAACCTCCTCGACCACGCGGGCGGATTTCTCGACGACGGCTTCTTCCGCCGACTCGCGCAGTTCGAAGGACTTTTCCTCGAACGCCACGTCGGCGCCGCTGACCGGCTGGTTCACCGGGCGCCGCTCAACGCTGACGTGTTCTTCGCGCAGGTTGACGGTCTCATTGACCGGCGTTTCGACGACGCGCTGGAAGATCCGCACCCCGCCGCGCTGGACTTCACGCTTGCCCACCCTCAGCTCTTCCTGGACCACGGGGATGGCCGTGCTGTCGACGCCGCTCGTTCTCTGCTCCCTCTGCTGCGAGCCGGACAGCGTGGAGCCTTGCATCGCGCCTTGCGAACCCTGCTCGCTTTGTTGCGACATCGACACCGACTGCTGCTGCCCGCCGGAACCCATGCGCATGGCCTCGTCCGACATGCCGGCGCCACGCCATTGCGCCGATTTTTCGTCGATATCGACCGGGCCGTGGCCCTCGACAATGTCGGCGGCGCGTTCGACTTCGGCTTCGTCGTCGGCGCTGACGGTCAGTACATAACTGCCGCGGCTGACGGCGGTGGAATACTTCTGCGCGTGCTCGTCAGTGTCGGTGCCAAACATATTGCTGAAAAAACTCTTGATGCTCGAACCGATGGAGCCGTCGTTGACCGACGCGTCGGCGCCGCTGCGCTGGTCGACGCCGGCAGAGGCGGCGTCGCCTTCGCTCAGGCGTACGTCCTGGCTGGCGAAACCGGAGCTCAACAACTCGTCCTTCGCTTGCTGGGCATCCGCCCGGTTATCAAATACGGCCACTAGTGTGTGTTGCATGATGGTTCCTCCGATTTAAGGTCAGCCCCTTGGTTTAGCGGTCAGAAGTGTCGTCAAAGCGCTCGACGACGACTTCCTCCGACTTCAGTGAAACGGTCTCGGAATGGCGCTGCGCGCGCCGACTCTTGGTGATGTGAATTTCTTCCTTGATCCGCAAGCGCCTCTCGACAACCAGCACTTCCTCCAGGATTGGAACGATAAGCGTGTCGCCTTCGTAACGCGATGCCGGCGCGTCTTCGAGGGACACTATTTTGTCGACCGGCACATGCTCGACGCTGATCACGTCGCTATGCAGGACTTCGTCGATCTGCTGCGGCCGTTCAAGGACCGTCGTGCGCACCCGTACGCCGCGACCGGTATCGACCGTGCGAGTGCCAACATTGAGTTCTTCCCGATGGACGGGAATGCTTACGGCGGGTTCAGCCGCATTAAGCGCGGACTGTTTTGCGTCTTTTTCCATGCCGCTCCCTTCCTAAACAGGCCATGCAGTTTCGACCACTAAGGTTAGCTCAAATTGCGGCGACGACGCGCACCCTAGCCTCTAGGAAACTTCCCGTGAGCGCCGCCGTGGCGCCGGGCAAAAGATTGAGCATGTCCCAACATTGGTGTACCCTTGGCTATCGTCACTAATCAGGCACCTGCGGGCAAGAATGATGCTTAATGTAACAATCAGAAAAGCAGAACGATGCGACGTCGCAAGCTTCCTTGGCATGGTGCGCGCATTGGCCGCCCACGAAGGATTTGAAACCTACGTTCTAACTTCAGAAGAAATCCTGGCGCGAGATGGCTTTGGCGAAAACCCGCAATTTTGCGTTTTTCTGGCAGAAATGGACGGCAAGGCGGTTGGTTTTGCCTCCTACACGGTCAACTATTCGATTTGGAACGCGAACCGGTATCTGCATGTCGACGATGTGTTTGTCGACGCATCGGCCAGGGGTGGCGGAGTCGGCAAGCAACTGATGAAAGCGGTCGCCGGCGAATGCCGGACACGCGGCTTGGCCTTCGCGCGCTGGACGGTTGAGTTGGGTAACGCCCCGGCGGTCGGATTCTACCGTGGCATTGGCGCCGCGGTCAGGGAGAAAGGCGTGTGCTCGTGGATGCCCAGCGAGATGGACGCCTTTCTAGCGTCCGGCGTGTGAACGACAAGCGCGCCGGCTGGTCAGTCTTCGAAATACCAATAGCCGCCATTGACCCACTGCGTTAGGGCGGCAAGGAAGGCCGGCTGGCGCAGCCAGGTCTTCAGCAAAGCGTGGCTCAGGTGCTCGTGGTCGCATAGCGCCAGCACCGCGCCGCGCCCGGCGGCGCCGAATTCGAAGCGCTCGCCATCGACATAGCAAACGCCCTGCGCCACCGTCTGGTCGACGTAGAAACAGCGCAGGCCGCCGATCCGGGTCAGGCCCTGCCGCGCCAGCTCGGCGACCAATTCCGCCTCGACGAAGGGCTGCTCCAACTCCTGCAAGTCGAGCTGGCACTTGGTCTTCGAAAAGTAACTGCCGGCGAAGTCGGCGAGCAGCGCGTCGTCCTCGAGCACCGTGCGCAGGTGCGCCTTGATGCGCGCGAAATCGCCGGCGTCGATGCGGCCCTGCTCGTGGTGGACCGGCCGCCCCGGGTCGCTCATGAGGGCGCCGCCCAGCTCCCGGTCGATCAGGTGGTCGGCCAGGCCGCTGAGCAAATCGCTGGCCGACTTGGCGCGGAAACCCACCGAAAAGCTCATGGAATGCTCGATCGTCACGCCGTCGTGGGGAAAGCCGGGCGGAATGTAAAGGATGTCGCCGGACAGCAGCTCGACGTCGATGATGGGTTCGAACGGCTCGGTGTGCAGCAGCGCCGCGTGAGCCGCGAACTGGCGGTGGTTGCCGCGCTCGCCGACGCGCCAATTGCGCCGGCCCGAGCCCTGGCAGATGAAGACGTCGTACAGGTCGATGTGCGGCCCGACGCCGCCGCCCGGCGTGGCGTAGCTGGCCATGACATCGTCCATACGCCATTTCGGCAAGAAGGAAAACGGCGCGGCCAGCGCCGCCACCTGCGGCGACCAGTGGTTGGCCGCCTGCACCAGCAGCGACCAGTCGCGCTCGCCCAGGCGTTCATACGACTCGAACGGGCCAAGCTCGGCTTGCCATTCACCGTCCTTGCGGTACACCAGCCGCGACTCGATCTCCTCCTCGCAGGCCAGGCCGGCCAGCTCGTCCGGACTAATCGGGTCGACAAAGTGTTGGAAGCCTTGGCGTATCACTACCGGCTTTTGCTGCCAGTAATGCTGAAGGAAGTGTTCGAGCGAAAAGTCGTCTAGATGGAGAGTGAACATGGCTGGCGTGGTGGAAAATTCAAGCCAATGTTGTATCACCGGCGGACGCGCGCGGATATCACCCAGGTCAAGGAAAGCGACATCGGTATGTTTTCCACTGAATCTAGCGCTTGATTAGAACATTATTCTAGAATATTATTCTAGCCATGACTGCGATTCCCGACACCCCCACCTCCGAACCCGCCCAGCCCGCCGACCGCAAGTCGGCGATTCTGGCGGCCGCCCTTGTCGTGTTCTCCGAAAAAGGTATCGAAGCGGCGACCATCGACGACATCCGCCAGCGCAGCCAAGCCTCGGTCGGCAGCATCTACCACCACTTCGGCAACAAGGAGAGCATCGCCGCGGCGCTGTTCGCCCAGGGCCTGGACGACTACTGGGGCCAGGTACTGGTCCGCACCCGCGGCGCACCCGACGCAAAACAGGCCATCCACGCCCTGCTCGAAACCCATCTTGGCTGGATCGTCGCCAAGCCGGATCTGGCGCGCTTTCTATTCGCCCGGCGGCAGGCCGTCGGCCCGGCGCACGAGCAGGCGATCCGCCAGCGCACCGCCGACCATTTCAAGGAATACTTCGAGCTGTTCAAACCGTGGTTCAAGCAAGGCATACTGCGCCGCCTGCCGTTCGAGCTGTACGGGCCGCTGCTGCTGGGTGCGGCGCAGGAACTGTCGCGCCACTGGTTGGGCGGACGCGTCACGCTCGACCCGCGCGAGGCGGTTGACGAATTAAGCCGCGCCGCCTGGCTCAGCCTGGCGACCGACCCCAGCCGTTCCGGCTCCCCTTCCGTTCCATCCTGACAGGAATTATGCATATGACACGCACCTCGCTCATCCTGCACGCCGCCGACGGCCACGCTCTGGCGGCATATTGCCATGCCCCCCTGCAGGCGGTGCGCGCCGATATCGTGATCGCGCCGGGCATGGCGATACCGCAGAGTTTTTATGGCGACTTCGCCGCCTACCTGGCCGGGCGCGGCTACCGCGTGTGGACCTTCGACTACCGCGGCATGGGCGAATCGGCGCGCGGCCCGATGCGCGCCTGCAAGGCCGACATCGGCGACTGGGTCAGGCTCGACTGCGACGCGGTGGTCCGGCACGCCAGCGCGGCGGCAAACGGCGCGCCGGTGTTCCTGCTCGGCCACAGCCTGGGCGGGCAAACCGCGCCGCTGCTGCCCTCGCTGCCGCTGCTCGCCGGCCTGATCAACATCGCGGTCGGCAGCGGCGCGGTGCGCCACAACCAGCCGGGCACGCGGCGCCGCGCGCCGTTGCTGTGGTACCTGCTGGCCCCGCTGTTATGCCCGCTGTTCGGCTACTTCCCCGGCGCCCGCATCGGCATTATCGGCGACCTGCCCAGCCGGGTAATATTCCAGTGGCGCCGATGGTGCCTGAGTCCGGACTACTTGCTATCCGGCGAACCGGGTGCGCGCGCCGCCTACGCCGGCGCCACGTTCCCAGTGCTGGCCCTGACGTTTAGCGACGACGAATTGCTGCTAGAGGAAGGCTCGCGCCTGATGCACCAGGCCTACACCAACGCGACCGTCGACTATCGCGAATTGACGCCGCAGCAATTCGACGTGCCCAGGATCGGCCATTTCGGCTTCTTCCGGCGCCAGCAAGAAAAACTGCTGTGGCCGCTGGTTGGCGACTGGCTCGACCAGCGCAGCGCCGCAACGCTGGCCTGCGCGCCAATAGCGGCAACGCGGCGCTGAGCGCCGGCCGGCGATGATAGACTCAGTGGACCCGCCGGTTCCGTCCGTCCAATGTCGAAAAGCGCGATGCCATGAAAAACCACCTGCTCATTGCCGGTACCTCGATTATCCTGTTGTGCGCCTCGGTGCTCAGCGCGCCCGTGAAACTGCCGCACGGTGAGCAGCTTGCCGCGTTCAAGGCGGCCGGTTTCAAACTCACGGGCAAGCAATGGCGCAACTGCGACGACCCCAGTCCCAGCTACGAGCCGGGGGCGATCGCCGAAGTGCGCGACGTCAACGGCGACGGCCTTCCCGAGGCGCTCATCACGGAGGGCGGCACTGCTTGCTACGGACATACCGGCAGCGGCTACAGCCTGGTCAGCAAGCAAGCCGACGGTAGCTGGAAACTCATCACCAGCGGCACCGGCATGCTCAGCTTCCTGCCCTCCAAGGGGGCGAGCGGCTGGCCGGACATCGAGATCGGCGGCCCGGGCTTCTGCTTTCCGGTGGAACGCTGGAATGGTCAAAAATATGTCTTATATGGGCATCAATACGAGGGAAAACCCTGCCGCCGCAAGTAGCCGGGACGTCAACAAAAACAATCTGCCACTCGCCAGGAGGTCAACATGAGCAGCGTCGCACGCGCCATGGAAATTGCACGGAAAGTACACCAACATCAAGTCGACAAGGGCGGCGCGCCCTATATTAACCATCCGATCCGGGTAGCGCACGCCTGCGCATCGGACGAGGCAAAAATGGTTGCGATGTTGCACGATGTTGTGGAAGACGGCGCCAGCCAGGGCTGGAGCTTCGACAGGTTGCGCGTCGAGGGCTTTAGCGAGGTCGTGGTGATGGCGGTCGAGTCCGTCAGCAAGCGCGACGGCGAGCAATACGAGGCGTTTGTGTTGCGCGCGGCGCAAAACGCGCTGGGCCGGGAGGTGAAGCTGGCGGACATTGCCGACAACATGGATTTGAGCCGCATCGGCACACCGTCGGCCAAGGACTTGGCCCGACTGGAAAAATACCGGCGCGCAAAGGAACTACTGAGCGCAGTTTGAGAATGTGAAACCGGGGGGCAAATCACTGCCCGATTAGATGGTTCGCCCAAAACGCTCTTTGACGAGTGCGCTGAGGGCGAGGTCCAGACCGTTTACTGGCCGCGAGGCCCCTTATCGGCGCCCTTGTGGTCCTTCTGCGCGTCATTTTTGTGGCGACCGAGCACTTCGTCCGCCTCGGCGCGCTGCTGGTTCTTGGTCGCTTCCTGTTGCGCTTGTTCCGCGTCCTTCTGCTGCTGTTCACGCGGATCGTTAGTGTGCTTGGTCATGGCCAACTCCTTAATTAGGTTGAGGGCCAACCTTACGCGCATTTCCCATGCGATACGGTTCGCTAGCGAACATTGCCGGGATAAATTATCCAGCGCTGTGGCATTATTGATCGAGGAAGTCACTCTGCCCGCCATGTCAACTGCTGCGCCGCGTCAATCGATTACGGCCGCACAGGCGTCGGTCGGCAGCGCCGCCGCGTGGCCGACCAGCGGCACCATTTTTAGCACGGCCGAGGTCACCCGGCATGGCGCGGCGACGACGCCGCAACCGCCCAACGAGACCAGGAACAACAGGGAAGCAAGAAGTGATGGTATTTTCAAAATATCGCGCCAAATGAGGATTTGGCCAATTGTAGCGACTCAGGTGCTGAAATGGGTGCTCTTGGGACGAAAGTGTATCGGCTTTACGACATTGATCAATGTGCCATTTCGCTGCCTTGAATACCGAATGCGGAGCCTCAAGTATCGGCAATAATAAAAAGGATCTCAATTGGAGAAGGCCATTGTTCTCCCGGAATTTTTCATCCTTTAGATATGACAACTATGACGCCCGCACAATTTCGCTCCTTACTCGTCGTATGCATGGTATTAACGGTCGCCACTGTGGCTGCGAGCGCCTCGGGCTCGGAAAGCTTTTCCCAGGAACTGGAGGACGCCTATGCCAACTTGCCGAAGACCTGGATTAATGAATACCCTTGGACTGGCATCGTCGTGCTAAGTCCCCTTTTGTTTGCCAAAATAGCTGGCATTGTCGGGCTTTTCCAGCTCAAATCCTGGGGTCGGACGCTGTCCCTTTACGTAACGATTGTCGGTCCCCTTATTTTCTTATTTTCTGGTCCGTCGCTCTGCACACCCCTGCAAAATATGCTGTATGAGGCCTCTACACTGTTGTGGGCGGCGCTGCTGGCAGTGGCATACTGCGCCCCCTTGAGCGCGCATTTCGCGGCGAGCGGGTCAGCGCGGAAGGTCCCTTCCGGCTCATAGGCCGCCCAGATCTCCCCGTCCTCTCTGACTCGCACAGCCATGCGTTTGGCTCGCCAAGTCTAGGCAAAGCCCCCTGCCCCGCGCCGATTTCGCATTAAGATCAAGCCCGAGTCAATTGCAGTATTGATACCGTTTCCTACTGTCATGCGCGCGGGCTGGCCACCGCTTTCCGCGCGCAGCAAACAACTTCTCACAAAGAACGTGGAGCACATCATGGGCAGGGCCGGACCGCCACGGCGGACGCGCGGCACGCGCGGCGCTGCACGATCGAAGGTTGCAAGCATTTAGAGAGACTGAGTAGCCTATGGAACGCGCCTTGAACTACACATTCCCGCCGGCCTCGCCGAGGCGCCGCCACGACGCCGGCGGCGCCGCAGCCGCCGCCGCCGCGGCCAGCTGCACCGGCCCGCTGAACGCCCAGGAGGCCCTGACCGGCAAGCACATCCTGCTGACCGGCAGCACCGGTTTTCTGGCCAAGGTTGTGCTGGAAAAGCTGATCCGCGCGGTGCCCGACGTCGGCAGCGTCATCCTGCTGATCCGCGGCGACCGCCACGGCGCCGACGCCCGCGCGCGCTTCGAGCGCGACATCGCCACCTCGTCGGTGTTCGACCGGCTGCGCGCCGAGCGGCCGCAATTCCTCGCCCGCTTCTTCGCCGAGAAAATCGACTGCGTCACCGGCGAAGTGACCGAGGCCGGCTTCGGCCTGCCGCTGCCGGCCTTCGCGCTGCTGTCGCGCCAGGTCGATCTGATCGTCAACGCCGCCGCCAGCGTCAATTTTCGCGAAGCGCTCGACGAGGCGCTCAGCATCAACGCCTTGAGCGTGCTGAACGTGACTGCGCTGGCGCGCGCCGCCAAGGCGCCGCTGATCCAGGTCTCGACCTGCTACGTCAACGGCTACCACCGCGGCGAGATGTACGAGCGGCCGATCGATCCGGCCCGCGCCATCGTGCCGCGCCACGCCGACGGCCAATACGACCTGTCGCGCCTGCTGGCCCGGCTGCAGCACCGCATCGAGCAGGTCAAGGCCGGCGTCGCCGACCCGGCGCGGCGGGCGCGCCGCCTGACCGAACTGGGCATCGCCGAGGCCCACTACCACGGCTGGAACGACACCTATACCTTCACCAAATGGCTTGGCGAGCAACTGGCGATGCGCGCCATGCGCGGGCGCGCGCTGACCATCGTGCGCCCGTCTATCATCGAAAGCACGCTACAGGAACCGACCGCCGGCTGGATCGAGGGCGTCAAGGTGGCCGACGCCATCATCCTTGCCTACGCCCGCGGCAAAACCAGCGTGTTCCCGGCCAAGCCCGGCGAGGTCATCGACATCGTGCCGGCCGACCTGGTGGCCAACAGCATCGTGCTGGGCAGCGCCGAGGCGCTGGCCGACCCGGCAGCCCAGCGTATCTACCAAGCCTGCACCGGCTCGCGCAACCCGGTCCTGCTGGGCAAGGTCATCGAGCTGGTGCAGACCGAGGCCAAGGAAAACTGGCGCAGCTACGAGCGGCTGTTCTACCGCGCGCCGCGACGCGATTTCCGCGTCGTCAGCCGCCCGACCTTTTTGCTGATGCTGCGCGCCATGCGCACCGGCGTCGGCCTGTGGAGCGGCGCGCGCCGCCTGCTGGGCGCCGCCCCCTCGCCCGCGCTCGACGCGCTGCGCACCACGCAGACGCTGGCACTGACGTTCTCGTTCTACACCGCGCCGCAGTATCGCTTCCACAACCACAAGCTGATGGCGCTGGCGCGCCGCTTTAACCTCGCGGACAACGCCGAGTTTCCGACCGATCCGGCGCTAATCGACTGGCCCGATTACCTGTGCCGCGTCCACATGGCCGGTTTGAACCGCTATGCGCTGCGGCCGAGGGCGGCGCCGGAGCCGGGGCCGGCCGTCGGCGCATAAGAAGGTGATGTCGCAGCTCGGCTTGGCGCGGCCCGGCGGCGGCGTTCATGCATTCAGTGGCGCGCCACACAACCACGCCGACGTCAACAAAGACCGACGCGGCCATAGGAGACAGCAGCAATGAACCATTCTTACGCACCGCTCGCGCCGGCCCAACCGGAGCACGACGCCGCGGCGCTGCCGATGACGCGGCGCGACTACGCCTGGCACCGCATGGACACCCGGCAGAACATGATGGTCATCAACAGCATCTTGCTGTTCGAGGGCGAGGTCGACATGGAGCGCCTAGTGTCGACCATCGCCGACCGTCTACCGAACTACCCGCGCTTCACGCAGAAGGTGCAGCGTCGGCTGGGCCGGCCGCACTGGGTCGAGGATGCCGGCTTCGACATCGCGCAGCACATCAAGCTGGAACGGATGGCGCACGAAGTCAGTCTGCGCGAGCTGCAAAGCCATATGACGCGCATCGCCCACCTGCCGCTGGCGCCGAACCAGCCACTGTGGCACATGACGGTGCTCGACCGTGTCGGCGGCGGCCACGCCATCGTCTTCCGCGTGCACCACTGCATCACCGACGGCCTCGGCCTGGTGCACGTGCTGAACCACCTGACCGACGACAACGGCCGCCACGGCAAGGCGCCGTCGCCGGTCGGCCACCCGCACCGCGCCCTGGTGGCCGGCAACTCGGTCTGTTCGACGCTGGCGCGCGGCCTGTCGTGGCTGAAAATCGCCGCCCACGTCACGCGCCTGTCGCTGCTGTGGCCCGACGCGCACAGCCAGTTCAAGGCGCCGCTGGCGGGCGACAAGCAACTGGTCTGGCTGCCGCCGCTGGAAATGGCGCGCGTGCGGGCCATGGCCAAGCGCATGGGCGTGACGCTCAACGACGTCTGGGTCGCCGCCGTCTCGGGCGCGCTGCGCCAGTACCTGGCCGAGCGCGGCCAGGGCGTCGACGGCCGCGCGCTGCGCGCCGCCGTCACCTTCAACCTGCGCGAAAAGGCCAACGCCTTCCAGCTCGGCAACGAGTTCGGCCTGGTCGCCATCGAACTGCCGACCAACGTCGACGACCCGTGCCAGCGCCTGCGCCAGTCGAGCGCGCGCATGAGCGCCATCAAACGCTCGCTGCAACCGCAGGCGACGATGGCCTTCCTGTCGATCGCCGGCTGCCTGCCGACGGCGTTGCAACACTTCGCGCTGAACCTGTTCACCTCGAAAGGCTCGGTGGTGCTGACCAACATCGAAGGCCCGCTCAGCCGGCGCTACCTGGCCGGCTCGAAAATGACCGACTTGATCTGCTGGGTGCCGCAGGCCGGCAGGCTTGGCGTCGGCCTGGCCTTTATCTCCTACGCCGGGCAGATCCAGCTGGCCCTGTTCGTCGACACCGACCTGGTGCCCGACCCGCAGCGTTTGATGGCGCTGACCCAGGACGCTTTCGGCGAGCTGGAGCGCGCCACCCGCGCCGGCGCCGAGGTGGCCGCGCCGCAGGCCGGCGCCAGCCTCGGCGCGCCGGCGCCCCTCACTTATAGCTGATAGCGGATGTTGGCAAACCACAGCCGGCCCGGGCTCGGGAAACCGTCGGCGAGCGCGTAATTCCGGTCGGTGGCGTTGTTGACGCCCGCCTCCAGCGTTACGCGCGCCGTCGGCTTGTACGCCGCCTTCACGTTCAAGGTCGTGAAGCCGGGCAGCGCCAGCGTATTCGAAACCCAGCGGCCACTGTCGTGTTCGGCGAAGGCGAGCAATTCGACGGCGTCGGCCGGACGCAACAGCAGGTGCGCGGTCAGCTTGCGTTTCGGCACGTCGGTCAGCTTTAGCGTCGGCGCGCCGAGGTTTTTCAGCTCGGTCAGCGTGACATTGCCGCCCCACTCCAGCCACGCGGCGGCCCGGCCGTTGAGGCCCAATTCGAGGCCCGACGCCCGCACCCGGCCGACGTTGCGCATCTGCGATTTGGCGCCGGCGACATGGGCCACCGGCTGGATCTTGTCGCTGATATCGCTGTAGAACACCGCCGCCTCCGCCTTGACGCCCGCCCAGGCGCGGCCCTGGTAGCCAATTTCATAGTTCAGCGAGCGCTCCGCCCGCAGCGCCGGATTTTCAATATAGGTGCCGAGGCGCTGGGAGTAGCGGTCCTTCAAGGTTGGCATGCGCGTCTTGCCGGCCACGTTCGCGTACACACGGCCCGCGCCGGCCCAGTCGTGGAACAAGCCGGCTTGCGCGTTGTTCGCGTGCTGCGTGCCGGGCAGCGCGTACGGATTGCCGAGGCTGTACACGCTCGCCGGCTTCAGTTGGTGGCGCGCCGCGCCCAGCGATAGCGTCCAGGCCGGGGCCAGTTCGACCGTGTCCTCCAGCGCATACGACAGCAAGCCATCCTCGAAAACGGTATTGCCGACGCCGTTGCCGTCCAGTTCCTGGTGCTTGTCGGCCTTGTAGTGCGCCACCAGGCGCAGCGTGTGGGCTTGCCAGCGCGCCGATTCCAAGGTGATTGAACCACCGACGGTGCGGTCGTGATAAATGCTGCGGCCGGTGCCGACGCTGCCCGCGCCCGCGGTTTTCAGGCGCGTGTAGGCGCCGTTGGTGTACGTGTCGACTTCGTTGTCGTAGCTGTCGTGGTACAGCCGCAATTGCAGCAATTCAACGGCGCCCAACGCCGTCTTCGAAATGAAGTACAAGCTTTCCTTGTCCCAGAACGGCCATTTCCAGTAACGCGCGGCGGCCGCGTCGGTCGACGGCGGCTGCCCCTTTTCACCGTCCTGCCGGTAATAACTGAGCGCGTATTCGTCGCGCCCGTTCGGCGTCAGGCCCAACTTGAACGACAGCTTGCCGTCCTTGCGGTAGGCGTTGTTGCGCTGGCCGCCGTCTTCGCTGGCGCTGCGCGCGACATCGGCCGACAGCGGGAAACCGTCGCCCTCCAGGTAGGACACGCCGGCCTGCACGTACCACAGGCCCTGGTTGCTGCCGAGGTTGGCGGAAACCTGCCGTTCACGGCCGTCGGCCGCGCCGGCCGTCGCATCGGCCTCAAGGCGCCGCAGCGGTTTGCGCGAGATCAGGTTGATGGCGCCGCCCAGCGCGTTGGCGCCGTAGGCGACCGAGCTGAAGCCTTTGGCGACCTGGATCGCGGCCAGGTCGGCCGTCGTAAAACGGTTGAAATCGACATAACCGTCGTACGGTACGTAGACGGGAATGCCGTCGATAAAAAGCGGCACCTGGCGCGCGTCGAAGCCGCGCACCGCAATGGTCTTCTCGTTGCGCGCATTGGTCGACAAGCTCACGCCCGACAGCAGGTTCAGCGCATCGCCGACGTTGTCGCGGTTGAACTTGCGCATGTCCTGGCGGGTAAGCACCGACGCGACCTGATGGTCGCCAACCTCGCCAACCTCAGCAACTTCGCCGGCCTGCGCGCGCTGGCCCACCACCGTCACCGCGCCCAGTTCAAACGCCGCCTGCGCCCAGGCGTAGCCATGGCCCAGCGCGGCCAGCGCGGCGACTGCCAACGCGGTTTTGCGCGCGCCGTTCCGGCCTTGTTTCCTATTTCGTTGACTGTCTTGTTTCATCGCGTTCCCGCTCTCCCTTGCCGTCGTTATAGTAATAAGGATATAGCGCCCGCCGCAATCCAACCTTCTTACAGCCCGGCAATCACCATCGTAATATATAATTGAATATAGCGAGTCACTATATATGGCGAGATATATCGGTTATTCCAGATGTTGACCGGCCGAGGGGAAATGCTCCGCTAATATGTTGCGCCGCACCCGCGCCTCATGGCGGGTGCACCCAACAATCACCAGGAGTTAAATCATGTTTACCAGCGCGCGCAATCAACTCAGCGGAAAAGTCACTGCCATCCAACGCGGGGCGGTCAATGATGAAGTCGAAATCGGCTTGCCGGACGGCCAGAAAATCGTCGCCGTCCTGACCCACAGCAGCGCGCAATCGCTCGGCCTGGCGGTCGGCTCCGAGGCCTTCGCCCTGATCAAGGCTTCCTGGATCATTCTGCTGACCGATACGGCCGGTGTGCGCCTGTCGTCGCGCAACCAGCTCGCCGGTACGGTGGAAAAAGTCACGATCGGCGCGGTGAATGCCGAAGTCACCCTGAAACTGGCCAGCGGCGACGTCATAGCCGCCATCGTCACCAACGACAGCGTCGGCAACCTGGGCCTGGCTCCGGGCAAGGCCGCCAGCGCCGCGTTCAAGGCGTCGAGCGTTATCGTCGGCGTCAAAGTGTAATTCCGTACTTCCCGCCCCCGCCGCGCGGTGGGGGCAAATGCACCTCGTTATACACAACTCTTGAGCGCCCCCATTTCGCGTAGGGTGCGTATCGTTTCCGCCGCCACGTGAACATCCTTCAATCCAAGCCAGATC